>NZ_JAWOVT010000009.1:50769-236975 GCF_033340055.1 Vibrio sp. 1580 | reverse complement strand
ACTCAGAAGTGAAACGAAATAGCGCCGATGGTAGTGTGGGGCTTCCCCATGTGAGAGTAGGACATCGCCAGGCTTTATTTTTATTTTCACTTTTTCGAAAAGTGAAGACAAAAGCGGACACTTGCTTATTAAAGCGAGTGATACCACTGCGGAGTGGTAGTTCAGTTGGTTAGAATACCGGCCTGTCACGCCGGGGGTCGCGGGTTCGAGTCCCGTCCACTCCGCCACTTATTTGAGCGTCGTCTCAATAAACACGAATTACAGGGGTGTAGCTCCAATTGGCAGAGCAGCGGATTCCAAATCCGCGTGTTGGGAGTTCGAATCTCTCCACCCCTGCCATACTCTAAAGCCTCAGCAGTAATGCTGGGGCTTTTTTGCATCTGAAGAAAAGAGAAGCTGACTAGTTGGAAGAGTTGTCGATTCCTCTGATACCAAAGTATCGGGGGGATTGAAAGCTCATATCTCCGGGATATTGGTCCACTTCACCTATCCCCCATATTCATAAGCTCTGGCTTAGGTCAGGGGCTCTTTTATTTCTAACGAATATGTCTTTTATTCCTAACGTATAGTTTCAACGTCAGGTGTATGTTGATCCAACGAATATGGCATATCTTTGCTTCATATAGTTTTATTTTCTAGTAATGTAATTACTAAATGTTGAAGTATCGCTTTGCTCTTTCTGTTTTACCTTCGAATTTCATAACACTTTTTCTTCGTTATCGAGCACATCTGATTCACAATCTATTGAAAGGTCAGTGGTTACATTGGCTTGGATGATTACTGACTTGGTTCCTGTTATCATCATGCATTAATGCTAATAATTAGGAAGTAAGTTTATGCCACATTTTCGATTCCGTGCTGTAGAGCCACAAGCTGTTCAGGCATTATCAAAACCCCTTACGGATGAACTTCAGCCTCTAATGGACTGTCCGCGTGAGGATTTTACTTTTGAGTATATCTACACTACGTTTTTCAATGAGGGTGAGGTGAGTGCTGCATATCCTTTTGTCGAAGTGCTTTGGTTCGACCGTGGCCAGGAAGTGCAAGATGAAGTTGCCAAGCTTATTACGCAACAAGTGCGCGGTATCGCTGGTGCCGATATTGATGTTGCAGTTATCTTTTCCGCCTTATCTCCTAAAGCTTATTACGATAATGGCGAACACTACTAAAGGTTAAAGGCTATGAGGCTGAGTTTCATTGTAACTTTGGGTTTATGTTTCTCAGCTTCAGTATGTTCTACTCCTTGGGAGTCTGCGGTTAATCCTACCCGAAACTCTTCCTCCTCTATTGGTAGTTATGCTAACGGTTGTTTAGATGGTGCATTACCCTTGCCTCTCGATGGCGTTGGTTATCAAGTCTTACGTAGTAAAACGAAGCGCTACTATGGGCACCCTAAAACGATAGAGTTTATTGAAAATCTGGCGCTTAAAGCTCATCAAAATCTCAACACCACTCTGCTAATTGGTGATTTGTCTTTACCTAGAGGTGGAAGGTTCTCCTCTGGTCATTCTAGTCATCAAACCGGGTTAGATATCGATATCTGGTTAAGACTTGCTGACCAACCGCTTTCTTATAACGAATTACAACTTCCTAAACCCATGAGTGTGGTGGATTTAAAAGGTTATTCCATACTTAATCATCGCTGGGAAGAGCGGCACTTTAAGCTAATTCGGTACGCTTCAAAAAGTAAGGATGTTGCACGAATTTTTGTACATCCTGTTATTAAGGAGCAACTTTGTTTGCAAGAAAACGGCAAAGATCGTTCTTGGTTACGTAAAGTGCGTCCATGGTGGGGGCATCATTACCACTTTCACGTCAGGTTGTCTTGTCCTGATTCGAGCGACTATTGTGTTGATCAAGCACCACCTCCAGTAGGCGATGGCTGCGGTGTTGAGCTCGCAAGTTGGGCCCCGAAAGCAAAACCTATTGATACCCCTCCACGGGTAAAAACAACCTCTAAGCCCAAACGAAAAAAAGTCGTTCCACCTCAATGCTTGCCGCTTATCAATCCTAATTAGTGTTACTCTTCAGGTTTATCTGTACTTGGTGATCTCTTTTATGAAACTGGAGAAACATCATACTTTTGTCTACATTGAATAGTACCAATACAAAAACTAACCCAATCAGTTTTGGGGACATATTATAGAAATCTAAATTAAACAAAGAGTTGTAGTATGGGTAAGTTGTAACTTCTCTGTTTAGAAAAAGATCTTTCGTCACGATACTCTGGTTTCTTAGCAATATGTCTGTCAGTTGGCTAAAAAGCGATAACAATGCAGACAAGTGTGTAAGGCAGGGATATGCCCTTTTCCTGTTAGAAGAGTAAATCAAGGACAAAACCATGACTATGATTTGTGCAAAAGAATTTGCAGAGTGGTTAAGACACAGATTTAGCAGTGATACTAAAGGAGTCTCTTTGACTCGAGAGGATGTGAATCACCTGACTGGGCGTCAACGCCTTGATCCGGGTTTTGTTAATGATGTGCATTATGAGCTGATGCAATATGGGATGGCTTTCGTTACTGATACGAGCCGAGAAAACTTTTATTTAATACCTGTTTCTCAAGCGGAGAATTGGCGTGAGAGACTAGAGTATCATTTTGAAAAAGAGCTATTCTGCAATATTATCCCTATTGAAAAATCAGGTTGAGAAAAGGTTCAACTTTGATGTCAAAGTTGAACCTAATTGCTCTTATGCTAACCCTTGAATAATCACGAATTTTTCAAGCAACTGCTCTTCAGTTTCGACATGGTTCGGATCAGTGATTATGCATTTTGTAATTGGACACACTGACTGACAGGTCGGCTTTTCGTAATGCCCCTTACACTCTGTACATAGCGCTGGATCAATTTCGAAAATGCTCTCTCCCATACTGATTGCCCCATTGGGGCATTCGGGATCACACATGTCGCAGTTAATGCATTTATCAGTAATGAGCAAGGCCATGGTTACTTACCAGTCGGGTTACGGGTGTCCTGCCCTGAGTTTAGATTACGCATTAATAGGCCATATTCTAAATCTAGCTCTGCTGGTACTGGAATGAATACAAAGTGACCGTTTCCTTTCGCGTCTTCAATAGACTCTGATTTGCGGTTTTCCATTGCCTCTAGCGTGAAAACAATATTGCCTTTTGGCGTCATTAGTTCAAGGCTATCACCGACAAGAAACTTATTTTTTACTTCTACTTCAGCCATGTCACCACGACGTTTGCCAGTGAATTCACCAACAAACTGTTGAGCATCAGAGACTGAGTAACCGTAATCGTAGTTTTGGTAAGTATCGTGTGTATGACGGCGTAGGAAGCCTTCAGTGTAGCCACGGTGAGCTAGGCTTTCTAGTGTACCCATTAGGCTTTCATCGAATGGTCGACCTGCTACTGCATCATCAATTGCTTTACGATAAACTTGAGCGGTACGTGCGCAGTAGTAGAACGATTTAGTACGACCTTCAATTTTCAATGAGTGAACACCCATCTTAGTTAAGCGTTCAACGTGCTGAACCGCTCGTAGGTCTTTAGAGTTCATGATGTAAGTACCATGCTCATCTTCGTAAGCCGCCATTTTTTCTTCTGGACGGTGCGCTTCAGAAAGCAGAACGACTTCATCTGTTGGTTTACCGCGACCAATTGTGGTTTCAGGGCGCTCGTCTTGTACTTCGACAGGCTGTGCTTCAGTCGGGTCGAATTTCTCTACGATGTCACCAACGTCGTTTTCTTTACCCTCTTCAACTTTGTATTCCCAGCGGCATGCGTTAGTGCAAGTGCCTTGGTTAGGGTCACGTTTGTTGATATAGCCAGAAAGTAGGCAACGACCAGAGTAAGCCATGCATAATGCACCGTGAACGAATACTTCAAGCTCAGTTTCAGGGCAATGCTCACGAATTTCTTCGATTTCTTCTAGAGATAGCTCGCGAGAAACGATCACACGTTCCACGCCATTCGCTGCCCAGAACTTAACGGTCGCCCAGTTTACAGCGTTCGCTTGTACAGAAAGGTGAATTGGCATTTCTGGGAAAGCTTCACGAACCATCATAATTAGGCCTGGATCTGACATGATCAATGCGTCAGGACCCATCTCTACGATTGGCTTAAGATCACGGATGAAGGTTTTTAGCTTCGAGTTGTGTGGTTGAATGTTACATACCACATAAAGCTTTTTGCCTAGGGCGTGGGCTTCATCGATACCGATTTTTAGGTTCTCGTGGTTAAACTCGTTGTTACGTACGCGAAGGCTGTAGCGAGGTTGGCCAGCGTAAACTGCATCTGCCCCGTAGGCGAATGCGTAACGCATGTTTTTCAGGCTGCCCGCTGGAGATAGTAGCTCAGGCACGAATGCTTTCTCAGTTGTCATTGCTCAATTCTCTTTTATCTGATCACAAGTCAGGCCAATTCCACCTAATGGAAATGGGGCGCAAATTTTACGTCAAAATGTGAACTGTGACTAGGGTAATTGTGCTTCAGATAGAAAAACGCCCTCAAAAAAAGTGAGGGCGTTATGGTTAACCTTTATACAATATTATGCGTTAGGATTCGGTAAGCCGCCTAGCGCATCGTATAGGTTGGGAAGGAAAGCACTGAACTCTCCACACATTAGAGAGAAGTCTGCATCAAATCGAGCTGCTTGATCTTCACGTGGAATATCATCGTTTTGATCTTTCAATTCATCAGAGAATTTTAGACGTTTGATGCCCGCATCTTCCGTCATAATGAACTCAATACGATCTTGCCAATTAAGCGCAAGTTTCGTCACGACTTTATCCGCAGCGATGTGGTTGCGGATTTCATCAGTGGTTAGCTCTTGCTTCTTACAGCGAATCACACCACCTTCTTCAAGTACGGATTTTAGCTCAGCTTCGTCCATCATGCTGATACCTTGAGGTGTGTCACCGCTTTTCACCCACTCGGTTAGCGTAGTTTCAATCGCCACTTCTGGAATAGCAGGAACAACAGGTAAACTACCCATGGTTTTACGAAGCAATGCTAATACATCTTCTGCTTTTTTATAGCTGCTTGCATCAACAAGGATAAAACCTTCTTTTGGCATGATGAGCACGTGAGTGTGGCTGCTGCGGCTGAATGCGCGCGGCAGTAAATCCATTACGATGTCATCTTTCAGGTTGTCTTTCTCTTTCTTCTTCAGAGGACGACCTTCTTGCGCTTCCATTGCTTCTACTTTTGCATTCAATGATTCTTTGATCACAGAGGCAGGTAGCATTTTCTCTTCTTTCTTGGCGCAAATCAGAATGCGGTTTTCTGACACGTGAGTCATCATATCGCCATGTCTACCCATTGCACTGACCCAGCCAAATTTCTGTTTGTCTTGACTGCCACACGGGGTGAATCGGAATTCAGACAGCTGAGTTTCTAGTTGTTCGGCGTTAAAAGTAACCTCGCGGTTAACGCGGTATACCAGACAGTTTTTAAACCACATAAATCTTCTCTAGGCTTGATGACAAGGGACTAATCATAGGGAATTTTTGTGCTGATGTCTTAATAGAAATGAAAAATATCCGAATGAACCTCAAAAGAAAGTTATATGAAAATTTGTTTTCAAAGGTCACAAAAGTGTCATAATTGGTAGTGATAATGCTTATGCATAGAGAGGCGCTTTGTCTCTTAAATTCATTAGCTCAACGAACATAAGGTTACTCAATTATGTCTAGAAGGATTCTGGTTGTTGAAGACGAAGCTCCTATTCGCGAAATGCTGTGCTTCGTACTTGAGCAGAAAGGTTACCAAGCGGTAGAAGCGGAAGATTATGATACTGCAGTAACCAAACTGGCTGAACCCTTCCCTGATTTAGTTTTACTGGATTGGATGTTACCAGGCGGTAGTGGCATTAACTTCATCAAACATATGAAGCGAGAGGAATTAACGCGCAACATTCCAGTTGTGATGCTTACCGCTCGTGGTGAAGAAGAAGATAAAGTGCGCGGTTTAGAAGTCGGTGCGGATGACTACATTACTAAGCCATTCTCTCCTAAAGAGTTGGTTGCACGCTTAAAAGCGGTGATTCGTCGCGTTACCCCGACTGCACTAGAAGATGTAATTGATGTACAGGGATTGAAGCTTGACCCTGTATCGCACCGTGTTACGGCTAATGATGCGCCATTAGACATGGGCCCTACAGAATTTAAGATGCTTCATTTTTTCATGACGCATCAAGAACGCGTATACAGCCGTGAGCAGCTATTAAACAATGTTTGGGGCACTAACGTGTATGTCGAAGACCGTACGGTCGATGTTCACATTCGCCGCCTGCGTAAAGCATTGGAAGCTGCAGGGCATGATAAGCTGATCCAAACTGTTCGTGGTGCTGGATACCGCTTCTCGACGAAGGCATAAATTAACACGCAGCTTATCGGTACCATTTCTGGAGTTATGAGTGGTTGAAAGATTAACGTGGAAAAAGCTGGCCTGGGAGCTGGCTTTTTTTTACACCCCATGGGTGATAGTAGGTTGGATATTCGGTTATATGCCGTGGTTGCTTTTGGCAGCTACGGCATTGCAGCTTGTGTGGCATTTGCATAACCAAGTACGTTTATCTTCTTGGTTATGGGATGAAAAACGCCTCACGCCACCGTCAGGTAGCGGTAACTGGGAATCTTTGTTCAATGGGTTGTATCGCTTACAACAGCGCCAACGCCGCAAACGAAAAGAACTTACTAATCTTATTCGTCGATTCCGAAATGGTGCAGAATCGCTACCCGATGCGGTAGTGGTATTCCGTGCTGAAGGAAATATTGTTTGGTGCAACAAGCTGGCTCAGCACTTACTGGGCTTCCATTGGCCAGAAGATTCAGGTCAACCTATCTCCAATCTCATTCGTACACCTGATTTTATCAAGTACCTCAACAAGAAAGACTTCTCAGAGCCATTAGAAATGCGTTCACCACTCAACGTCGAACGGATGCTGGAATTGCGTATCGTACCGTATACCGAGGGTGAGCACTTGATGGTAGTGCGTGATGTGAGCCAATTAAAACAACTTGAGGGAATGCGTCGCAACTTCTTTGCCAACGTATCTCATGAACTGCGTACACCAATGACGGTGCTACAAGGTTATTTGGAGATGACTGAAGACCCTGATATGGTCGTGGGTCCAATGTGGAGCAAAGCTCATGGTGTCATGACGGAGCAGCTTAACCGCATGAACAGTTTGGTGAACCAACTACTGACACTATCTAAAATTGAAGCGGCACCTATGCATGAGCTTGAGGAAGTCGTGAATGTGCCCGCGATGCTTGAAGTGTTAGAAAAAGAGGCGGTTAGCCTTAGTGGGGACAACCAACATAAATTGAAATTTGATGTTGATGCTAGCCTACGCGTGCTGGGCGATGATGACCAGTTACGTAGTGCTATCTCTAACCTCGTTTATAATGCCGTCAAATACACGCCGCCTGGTGCAAACATTAATGTTCGCTGGTTCCAGACCTCTCAAGGCGCATGCTTAGAGGTGGAAGATAGTGGTGATGGTATTGAACCTCAGCACCTCCATCGACTTACTGAGCGTTTTTATCGAGTGGATAAAGCAAGATCACGTGATACTGGTGGAAGTGGTTTAGGGCTAGCCATTGTAAAACACGCGCTGAGTCACCATGACTCTCATTTAGAAATTCACAGTGAAGTAGGTGTGGGCAGTAAGTTTTCTTTCGTATTGCCTGAGCGTTTGGTGGTGAAATAATGGCTTTACGATTGGCAAAAACATTCAGTTTATTCGCGCTTGTTTGTTCTTTTATTGCTGCCGCTCAAGATAAACCATTGCCGACTTATCATAAAACGACGGGGATTGTCGGGAACTTGCTCTCTGTTGGCTCCGATACACTTGCGGGTATGACAACGCTTTGGGTTGAAGAGTTTAAATCCATTTACCCGAATATTAATGCGCAAGTCCAAGCATCTGGCTCTTCTACTGCCCCCCCAGCATTGACCGAACAAACAGCTCAGTTTGGTCCCATGAGCCGCCCTATGCGTTTAAGAGAGGTTGAAGCGTTTGAACGTGAACATGGCTACAAGCCAACTGCGCTCAGGGTCGCCATCGATGCAATCGGTATTTTTGTTCATCAAGATAATCCAATTCAAGGGCTTAACTTTAGTCAGTTAGATGCTTTGTTTTCTGCCACGCTGCGCTGTGGCGAAAGTCAATTTGTCACAAACTGGCAGCAACTCGGTCTTGAATCACAGTGGGCAAAGCGAAACGTCCAGTTGTTTGGTCGTAACTCCGTTTCTGGAACTTACGGTTACTTCAAAAGCAATGCCTTGTGTGGCGGCGATTTCAAGACCCGAGTTAACGAGCAGCCAGGCTCCGCGTCAGTTGTGCAAGCTGTAGCGTCAACCATCAGTGGAATTGGTTATTCCGGTGTCGGTTATCGAGTGGCAGGCGTGCGCTTAGTCCCTGTGGCTAAAATGGGAAATGACTACGTGACTCCAACGCGAGAACATATTGTTAGTGGTAAGTACCCACTATCACGTTACTTATATGTTTACGTGAATAAGCATCCTGATTACCCATTAACACCAATTGAAGCTGAGTTTATTCGCTTTATCTTTTCTGCTCAGGGACAAGCGTTGGTTGAGAAAGATGGTTATGTGCCCATTACGGCAGACTTTGCAGAAGAAGAGTTAAAAAAAGTCGGCCTGTAAGCCGACTTCTTATTTAGGTATGGACAGTACGAGATCAGAAAGTGAGTGTCCACTTCGCGCTGTCCCAACGTTCTTGTTCTTCCTGTAAATCCGCGTGAAGTAATTTATTGTTTTCTAGCCATGCTTCATCTGTGCAGGTGAGAATCCATTCGTCATTTTTGATAGATAAGGTGATATCAGGCAATGGATCTTCATTACGCTGCCCATTTAATACGATAGAAAGTCGTAATATTTTGATGAGGCTTATAACGTCACTCTGTTTATAGAGATTGAAATCTGGTAGTTCTTGCAATTTGAGCGCTTTACGCTGGAAGCGAGCTAATGTTGCGAGCACTAATTGCTGCTCACGGTTGAAGCCTTGTAGAGTGGAGTGCAACAGAATATAAAAAGAGTGGCGATGGAAACTACGCAAGTTGATACTTAATCCGACTTCATGAAGCAACGCTGCCCACTCTAGTAAGTCAAATAACTCACTCTTTTTCTTAATGCCTAGTTCAGAGCGTACCTGACATAACATCTCACGTGCATGCCCCTTCACACGAGCGGCATGCTCTAAGTCGACCCGGTGCTTGTTGGCTAAATTTTCTGTGGTGCGCATACGAATATCGGAGCGCGCAAAACGCTCTTCCATTTCGTACAACAGGCCTTCGCGTAGAGCACCATCGGAGAAAAACATTTGCTCAATGCGAAGCGCTTTGAAAATCGCGGACAAAATCGCTACGCCTGCTGCGAATACGGGTTTACGTTCTTCTGTTAGACCCGCCAGTTCAATATCTTCAATGGAATCAAATTTACACAGAGTTTCGATAAGTGTATCCAGTCGACTCGCTGTGATCAGGCCATCTTCAAAACCTAATCCTACTAGCACTTCTTGAATCGCTTTGATGGTTCCTGATGAGCCGAGAGCAATATCCCAGCCCTTTTTACGATATGTTGAAGCGATGGACTCGAGTTTTTGTTCGGCCGCTAACATCGCCTTGCTGAAGTTTTTTCCTGACAGTTTGCCGTTTTTAAAGTATTGCTCTGTAAAACTGACGCATCCCATCTGTTTACTGTTGAGAAGCTCAGGCTCAAATTCTTGTCCAATAATCATCTCGGTACTGCCGCCTCCGATATCGATGACTAGTTTGGAGTTGGATTCTACTTGAGTGTGCGCTACGCCTAAGTAAATCAGGCGGGCTTCTTCTTCTCCAGGGATAATTTCTATCGGGAAAGGCATCACTTCTTTCGCACGCTCAATGAAAAGGTGGGCATTTTTAGCGCGTCTTAGTGTGTGTGTGGCGGCGATACGTACATTTGACTCATCAAGCCCTTGCAGCCTCTCAGCGAACATGGCTAAGCATTCTAGCGCACGCTCCATTGCGGCGTGACTTAAGTTCAATTCACTGTCGAGTCCTGATGCTAAGCGAACACGTTGTTTATGACGACTAACCAGTTGTAGGTCACTGCCGACAACTTTGGCCACCACCATATGGAAACTGTTTGAGCCGAGGTCTATCGCGGCAATGTAGCGAGTATCTTGTTCAAGTATTTGAGGCATCTGAATTTTGTTTTCTAGTTTGCTTTTCTATATTTTTAAGATAGTCATAGATAGCGATTTGAGAGCGAACTTTTTTGCGATTACCTCGTGGTACGTAAGCGTTACTCATTTCTTTATCTATTAAACGAGCCTTTACTGTATCGGTAAAATGGATATTCGTTATATCAATAATTCTCTGTTTCAAACGTGGATCACGGACTGGTACTGCTACCTCGATACGGTGATCAATATTTCTTGTCATCCAGTCTGCGGAGGAGATATAAACTTGCGGATCGCCATCATTGTGGGTGATCACCACGCGAGGGTGCTCAAGAAAGCGGTCAACAATACTGATGATGCGAATATTGTCGCTGATCCCCTCAATGCCCGGTACTAATGAGCACATACCTCGAATGATCATGTTTATTTTTACACCGGAAGTACTTGCTCCATAAAGCTTATTGACGATGCCTTTATCGACTAGGTTATTGACCTTGATCGTAAGAGCGGCTTTTTTCCCTAGCTTGGCATTCGCAATTTCATTATCAATTAAGCGGTAGATTTGGGTTCGAGAATTACGAGGAGATACCATAAGGTGATTGAACTTCACTGGTCGGTATGGATTCTCAATGTAACCGAAGACATTACGGACTTCATTAGTGATTTCTTGATCTGCCGTAAGCAGGGAGAAGTCGGTATAAATTCGTGCCGTCTTCTCATGGAAGTTGCCTGTGCCGATGTGTGCGTAGCGAATAATTTCTTCACCTTCGCGGCGGCTAATCATCAGTAGCTTTGAGTGAATCTTAAGACCAGGCGCACCAAAGATGACGTGCACACCCGCTTCGGTTAATACTTTTGACCATTCGATATTGGCTTCTTCATCAAAGCGAGCTTGCAGTTCGACGACCACAGTGACATTTTTGCCGTTGTGCACTGCATCAATTAAAGAGTTCATCAAGCGAGAATCTTTCGCGACGCGATAAATGTTAATCTTGATACTAAGTACTTTGGGATCGAAGGAGGCTTGGCGCACTAACTCACTAATGTGGTCAAAAGTGTGGTAGGGATAATAGAGCAGAATATCTTTCGCTTTAATCGCGTCAAAGCTGTTGGCATAACCTTCGAAATCGGCACATTTCATTGGCGGGAGAGGTTTATTTTCAAGATACTCTCGTCCAACATTTGGAAAGCCGATGAAGTCTTTAAAGTTGTGATAGCGTCCGCCGGGGATAAGGTTATCGTAGTTAGAGATATTAAGTTTGTTACACAGAAACTCTAACATTTGAGGCGGCATATCGCGTTCGTAGACGAAGCGAACGGGCTTTGCTGTCAGTCGCTGATTGACACCCTCTGACATTTGTTCAAGCAAGCTGTACTCGATTTCATTGCGTAAATCGTATTCAGCGTCACGCGTCATTTTCATCGCATAGCCGCTAAGCTCATCATAATCAAAAAAGCCTTTGAACAGCTCGTCCAAACAGTGGCGGATAATATTATCAAGTAAGATGATGGTTTTTCGACGCTTTCCTTTCTGTTCTGGTACCATCACAAAGCGGGGAAGGTGATCGGTCGGAATTTCGATCAGAGCGTACTGGTAATGTTCTTCTTTACGCAGTTCTACGGCGATGTAAGCGTACTCGTCTTTGAGAAATTGCAGAACATCGATCTCGTCTTTCATTAGGAGGGGAGTGATATGCGGCATTACCTCTCTACGGAAGTATTTCGCGATCCACTTTTGTTGCGATTCATCCAGTTGTTGCTCGTTGACCAAGAAAATGCGACGTCGCGCCATTTCTCGAATCAACTCGCTGTAAAGCTCATCAAATTGTTCGTTAAGCTTTAGTGCTTTCGACTGCATTTTGGTTAACAGTCGTTTAGGGCTATCACTGCCACCGCGCTCTTGGCTGATTAGGATTCTGCGCTTCACGTCCGCAAAGCGTACTTTGTAAAATTCATCTAAATTGTTGGAAAAGATCCCAAGAAAGCGAATACGTTCGATCAAAGGGACGGTTTTATCGGCAGCTTCTTGTAATACTCGTTCGTTGAAAGACAACCAACTCAGTTCTTTTTCTATATATAGTTTTTCTGCGCTCATAACCTTACCTAGCCAAAAGTGAAGTATTACGTACTCATCTTGGAAAAATGGATGAGTGAGAACATTATGAGATTTTCATTACAGATTTATTTCATACCACGCATTGCATAAGAGTTGTATTCTTTTCAGGTGTTTAATGTGATCTGTAATATAATTGTCATCTTAACGACATATTCTAGTACTAAGTCAAAAAAGGTAGAGATTTAAATGGCACAAGCCGAGTTTTCATTGCAGGAAAAAGATAAGAAACGACTGATAAAAGATCGTTTAGTTCGACTTGCAGTGACATCCGGTGGTGTCGGCGTACTCGCGGCGCTTATTTTGATCTTTGTCTACCTCGCCATGGTGATCATTCCGCTTTTTTCTGATGCGGAGATCAAAACCAACCAAGCCATTCGAGCCACTCATATTGAAACACCACTTGCGATTTCAGTGGATGATTACGCTCAGCTTGCGTTCGTCCTAACCCAAAGTGGTGAGATTCAATATTTGTCGATGGACGAGCCTACGAAACCTGCGGTGTATACACAGCAAATCGTCCAGAAACCCGTCGCTTTCTCTCAATCTGCTCCTGGGCTAGGTTGGTATGGATTTGTTGATGGGCAGGGTAAAGCGAACCTTTTCAAGCCAGAATTTAATGCCACGTTGAGAGAAAATACACGTCCTCCGGAAGTGATTGAGCTAGACACCAGCATGGATCTGACACTAAGTACGCCTCAAGATCCTGTGACTCAGTTTGTATTCGCAGCTTCGACGCCCTTACCAACGGTTGTTTGGCAGACACAAAGCGGTGAAGTGAAAGCTCGCTGGCAAGTGGCTTCGTCTTTGGGTACGCCTCCTACAACGATTGATTTTACGTTCTCTTCAGGTTTTGATACGCCTCAGCAAATGTTATTGACACCTGACGGTGAAACGCTTTATTTGCGCGATGGCTCTGAGTTGATCGTGTTAAAGAAAACCGCACGTAAATTTGCTGTGCGAGAGGTGGTCGATCTCACTCAAGGTGATAAGAAGCATTCCGTTCGTACGATAGACTTATTGGCTGGTGCTTACTCGCTTTTGGTGACGCACAACGATGGTCGGGTGTCGCAATGGTTTGATACGCTGCAAGAAGAAAAACGCACGTTAACGCATATTCGTGATTTTAAATTGGCGTCAGAGCTTAAGTATTTGTTGCCGGATTCTCATCGAAAAGGATTTTATAGCTTTTACACCAACGGCACGTTGCAAAGCCATTATACAACCAGTGAAAAACTGGTGTTGTTTAAGCGTGCGTACAATCAAGCGCCCGCAATCGCAGCAATGTCTAACAATGAACGCTACTTAATCACTTGGCAAAATAATGCGTTAAATGTTGCGGAAGTGGACAATGCCTATCCGGAAATTTCATTGTCTTCATTATGGCAAGAAGTGTGGTACGAAGGGTATCCTGAGCCTGAATTTGTGTGGCAATCGACTTCGGCGAGCGATAACTTTGAGGCTAAGTTCAGCCTAGTACCTATTGCGTTTGGAACGATAAAAGCGGCGATGTTTGCGATGCTGTTTTCAGTACCGCTCGCAGTGCTAGGTGCTATTTATACGGCTTACTTTATGTCGCCACGCATGCGTCGTGTAGTAAAACCGTCGATTGAGCTAATGGAAGCACTGCCAACGGTGATCATAGGTTTCCTCGCGGGATTGTGGTTCGCGCCTATTGTCGAAGATCATTTGATTACGATCGTCGTTATGCTGTTTGTTTTGCCCTTGAGCACCATGATTATGGGCGGGCTATGGGCATTAATACCGCAACCTTTGCGGAATCGTCTGCCTAATGGTTGGCATGCTTTAGTGCTCATGCCTGTCATATTGGTACTGATTGGGCTTGGAGTGTGGATTTCGCCTACGATTGAGCAGACGTTCTTTGGTGGCGATATGCGCTTATTCTTAACCGAGCATGGTATTGGTTACGATCAACGCAATGCATTGGTGGTGGGGTTAGCGATGGGGTTTGCTGTTATCCCGACGATTTTTACCATTGCCGAAGATGCCATTTTCTCTGTACCGAAGCATTTATCGGATGGCTCTTTGGCATTAGGGGCCACGCCTTGGCAAACTTTAATCTATGTTGTCTTGCTTACTGCAAGCCCAGGTATTTTTTCTGCCATTATGATGGGCCTGGGACGCGCTGTTGGCGAAACCATGATTGTATTAATGGCAACGGGCAATACGCCATTAATGGATTGGAATATTTTGGAAGGATTGCGCAGCCTGTCGGCGACCATCGCCGTTGAGTTGCCAGAGTCGGAAGTTGGAAGTTCGCATTATCGCCTGCTGTTCCTAGCTGCATTGATTTTATTTGTGTTTACGTTTGCAGTAAACGCGCTTGCGGAGTGGGTTCGTCAGAGACTGAGAGATAAGTACCGTGCGTTGTAATAATGGTTTGAATAAAGAGCGAGTAATAACGTGTTAAATTGGATTCGTTCTGGCGCACCGTGGATATGGCTAACAGGCGGTGCAGTCAGCATCAGTTTGTTGTCGGTATTAGGGTTGTTACTCCTTATCGGCTGGAAAGGCCTGACTTACTTTTGGCCAGCGCCTTTGTATCAGTGGAATGTTGCAGCGCTGACTCCTGTACAAGGTGAAGTGCTACATGAAAATACTATTCTGATTGGTCAAGTGTATGAGCGCAGCTTTGTACCGAAGAGTTATTTGCCTGAAAGCGCAGCACAACAGTTAGAAGACGATGAAGATTTTGCCACGCGACTCAACATCAAAATCGCTAACCGAGAGTTGTATCCCGCCGATTTTATCTCCGTATTGCAAATGCAGTTGGATGAGCCCACGACGCCAAAAGAGTGGGCGGTGATAGAGCGCAGTAGCGGTGGTTATTTCTTTGGTAAGCTGGTGGCGTTTCAAGATGGCGATAATATATACACCAGTGATATTCAATCGATACTAAATAAAAAGCTTGATGATGCAGAAACTCTGCGCCATGAGATTGATTCTTTGGTGGTCGATCAGCTTAAAGAGCTTGGTTGGAAGCTAGAGCAGTTGCGATTAGAAAAGCGCAAGCATGAATTGAATGACACGCTGACAGAAAGCTTCTTAAAGGAAAATCAGACGAAAAAAGAGCAGATAGAAAAAGCGCTTGCGACGTTAGATTTGCAACTTGATGGTTTACGACTTCAGCTCTCTGACTATGCCTTGATTGCCGAGGATATGACGGGGTCACAAGTATCGATTCCGCTCGAAGACATTTTGGACTACTGGTATCCAAACCAAATGTCACTGCCTGATAAAGTCATGCATTGGGGAAAACAGGTTTGGAAGTTTTTATCTGAAGATCCAAGAGAGTCTAACTCCGAAGGAGGCGTGTTCCCTGCGATATTTGGTACGGTTTTCTTAGTACTCATCATGTCGATCATTGTGATGCCACTCGGGGTGATCGCCGCTATCTATCTACATGAATACGCTAAGAATAACGCTCTAACCAGAGTTATTCGTATTGCGGTTATAAACCTAGCGGGTGTTCCATCGATTGTTTATGGCGTGTTTGGTTTAGGTTTCTTCGTTTATACGATTGGTGCCTCTATCGACAACGTATTCTATGCGGAGAAGCTACCGGCACCAACCTTTGGTACGCCGGGTTTGTTATGGTCTGCACTAACTCTTGCCGTGCTGACGCTTCCAGTTGTGATTGTGACTACTGAAGAAGGTTTAACTCGTATTCCGAGCTCAGTACGACATGGTTCTCTGGCGCTTGGTGCAACTCAGTTCGAAACACTATGGCGTGTGGTTTTACCTATGGCGACGCCAGCTATTATCACAGGTTTGATCCTTGCGATTGCACGTGCAGCTGGCGAAGTAGCGCCACTGATGCTGGTGGGGGTCGTGAAATTGGCATCCAGTTTACCGGTTGACGGACAATTCCCTTATGTGCATTTGGATAGAAAGTTCATGCATTTAGGTTTTCACATTTACGATGTTGGCTTTCAAACCTCCAACATCGAAGCGGCGCGACCATTAGTTTATGCTACCTCTTTCTTACTCGTGACAGTGATTGTCGGGCTAAACTTAACAGCAATCAGTATTCGCAATAATTTACGAGAAAAATACAGAACGTTAGGACAAGATTAAGTATGTTTAATTTTGATAGTACATTAGGTTATGAGCCACCATTGGATGTTCATAATTTAACGGATGAACAAACAGCCATCTCAATCGAGAACCTTAATCTGTTCTATGGTCAAACTCAGGCGCTGCATGATATTTCGATGCGAATTCCCAAAGGGCGAGTCACCGCTTTTATCGGTCCTTCAGGGTGTGGAAAGTCGACGTTATTACGTTGCATCAATCGCATGAACGACTTAGTGGAAGGGTGTCGAGTCACAGGCAAAGTGCGTCTCCATGGCAAGAATGTTTATCATCCTAATGTCGATGTTGCGACACTTCGACGCCGAGTGGGGATGGTGTTTCAAAGACCCAATCCATTTCCTAAGTCTATTTATGAAAATGTAGTTTATGGCTTACGCTTACAAGGTGTAAAAAACAGCCGCAGTTTAGATGACGCAGTGGAGCGATCCTTGCGCTCGGCGGCGTTGTGGGATGAGGTAAAAGACCGCTTGCATGAGAACGCATTTGGTTTATCTGGTGGTCAGCAACAGCGCTTGGTCATTGCGCGTGCGGTGGCGATTGAGCCGGAAGTCCTGTTATTGGACGAGCCAACATCAGCGTTGGATCCAATCTCAACTTTAACTATTGAAGAGCTTATCAATGAGCTGAAGACTCAATATACTGTCGTTATCGTTACCCATAACATGCAACAAGCGGCGAGAGTGAGCGATCATACTGCATTCATTCATATGGGTAAGTTAATTGAATACTCTGACGCGGACTCGATCTTCACTTCGCCAATGAAGAAACAGACCGAAGATTACATTACGGGTCGCTACGGTTAAGTCGCGACTCTATACGGAATAAGGAACATCATGCACTTTGGACGTCATATTTCAGGACAATTTAACGTAGAGCTAGAATCGATTCGTACTCATGTATTAACCATGGGTGGCTTGGTAGAACAGCAGCTTTCGTATGCTATTCAAGCCTTGCATAAAGAAGACATCGAACTGGCGCGTAAGGTTGTGCGTGACGATCATAAAGTGAATGCGATGGAAGTCTCGATCGATGACGCTTGCACACGCATTATTGCTAAGCGTCAGCCAACGGCAAAAGACTTGCGCTTAATTATGGCTATCATCAAAACGATCACTGATTTAGAACGTATCGGTGACGTGGCGACACGTATTGCTTACGTTGCCATTGAAAGCCCATCATCAAAAGAACGACAATTCCAAGTGTCGTTAGAGCCTCTCTGCCGTCAGGCAATTAATATGCTGCATCAGGTTTTAGACGCGTTTGCCCGTATGGATGTAGAAGCGGCAGCAGAGGTGCACAAACAAGATGACAAACTAGACGCCGAGTATGAAGCGGTGATTCGTCAGTTGATGACATACATGATGGAAGATCCAAAAAATATCCCTAATATTCTGCAAGTGATGTGGTCTGCACGCGCGATTGAACGCGTGGGGGACCGCTGCCAGAACATCTGTGAATACATTATTTACTTTGTGAAAGGGAAAGATGTACGCCACCTAGGTGATCAAAGTATTGATGACGTACTGAAGTAACTGACTTCAACAAATAGACCAGCTTTTAGGCTGGCCTATTTATTAGAGAGAAGGAAAGCACGTCAATATTTATCAGGAACGAAGGTCTGATCATCAATGGGCGCTCTGACGTAACCTTCTTTATTGAGTTCAGGTAATTCGATGGGTGAGTACTCAAGTGCTTTGTAGTCAACCTGGCTTAGTAAATGACTGATACAGTTCAAGCGCGCTTTCTTTTTGTCATCAGAAGGGACGACCCACCAAGGGCAGTTTTTCGTGTCTGTATAGGCAAACATCTTATCTTTTGCTTCCGAATACTCCGCCCAGCGATGACGTGACTCTAAATCCATTGGGCTGAATTTCCAACGTTTGATCGGCGTATTAATTCGACCTAGAAAACGTTTTTCCTGCTCTTCGTCTGAAACCGAAAACCAATACTTAATCAGAATAATCCCAGATCGTTGCAACATTCTCTCGAATTCAGGGCAAGAGCGTAAAAACTCCTCGTATTCGTCTGGAGTACAGAACCCCATGACTTTTTCGACACCTGCTCGGTTATACCAACTTCGGTCAAATAAAACGATTTCACCAGCAGATGGTAAATGAGCGACGTAACGTTGGAAGTACCATTGCGTTTTTTCTTTTTCTGTCGGTGCAGGCAGAGCCACTACGCGACAAACACGCGGGTTTAGCTTTTCTGTAATTCGCTTTATCACTCCGCCTTTGCCCGCAGCATCACGTCCTTCAAACAGAACCACCACTTTTAACCCTTTGTGTTTGACCCACTCTTGAAGTTTTACGAGCTCAACTTGAAGGTTTTTGAGCTCCTTTTCGTATTCCTTTTTCTTCAATTTAGACATACACATTTCCTCACTCCTTGATAAACAATATGTTAGCACTCAAAAGCTATGCGCGTGAGGTTACGGTGGTCTATTTGAGAGCTGCTACGACATCGGTAATGGCTTGTGTACTTGTGATGGGGATTAAAAAATCATCGACATCGGATGCGCCCATTTTGCTTTGTTCAGCAACAAAGGTCATTTGGCTAGGGCGTGTGGTTTTGCCTGACAGATGGATTTCAGGAACTTGAGTGTCTTCTACTAGCTCACGTACGTTACTCGCATTAACGCCAGCACCCGCCATGATTGCTATGCGTCCTTGGGCTTGCTTAACCAAAGCTCTAAGCACATCGATCCCTTGTGGTGCTGAAGGCGCAAGACCGGAGGTTAAAATACGTTCACAACCTAAGCTGATCACTTCTTCCAAAGCTTTTTCAGCGTCACGACACTGGTCAAAGGAACGATGGAAGGTCACGCCTAAGCCAAGCGCTTGAGCAAATTCACACAGCGCAGCCGCGTAAGGCATATGAATATCACCGTCTTGAGTGAGCACGCCGAACACGACACCGCTCAAGCCTGATTGGTGAGCTGCTTCAATATCCCAACGCATCATTTCGATCTCTTCTTCATTGTAGAAGAAGTCACCTTGGCGTGGGCGGATCATGGCATAAACTGGAACACTAGAAAGCTTAGCCGCTTGCTGCATAAAGCCATAACTGGGTGTTAGTCCGCCTAAAGCCAAAGAGGAGCAAAGTTCAATCCGAGTGGCGCCGCCAGCAATGGCGTAGTGCAGAGATTCAATATTATCAATACAGACTTCTAGGTGAGTAACCACGTTCATTCATCCTGCTAACGTTACAAATAAGTGTTGTGGCTAAGATATTAACAGGGCCAGTAAGCAGAATCTGTATGGAGGGGATGATAAATAGAGGTAAAGTTTACGCTAAAGCGTTACCTCATTTTGGCGGTTTATCTGAAGGAAAAAGAAAGCCCAGAGCAGAGGCTCTGGGCTTTGATAGGACTTTACTTAGACTGATTGGCGTTTGCGGTTTTCCGCATTAGCTTATTGCTTTATATACATCCAACCATCACACCCGTTGAGCTAGGGTGAAGGTCTATTATTTTTTGCCTAGGTCAGCTGCGTGCTCAGATAGGAACGCTGCAACACCTTTTGGAGATGCGTCCATACCTGCTTTACCTTCTTCCCATTGTGCAGGACATACTTCGCCGTGCTTCTGGTGGAAGTTAAGAGCGTCAACCATGCGTAGCATTTCGTCGATGTTACGGCCTAGTGGTAGGTCGTTAACTACTTGGTGACGTACAACGCCTTCTTCGTCGATTAGGAAAGAACCACGGAAAGCAACGCCTGCTTCTGGGTGCTCAACGTCGTAAGCTTTACAGATTTCGTGCTTAACGTCAGCAACTAGTGGGTACTTAACTTGACCGATACCGCCATCTTCGATAGCAGTGTTACGCCATGCGTTGTGAGAGAACTGAGAATCGATAGAAACACCGATTACTTCAACACCTTTAGCTTGGAAGTCAGCTAGACGGTTGTCGAATGCGATTAGCTCTGATGGGCAAACGAAAGTGAAATCTAGTGGGTAGAAGAATACTACTGCTTTCTTACCTTTAGTGAACTCTGCAAAGTTGAAGTTTTCAACGATTTCACCGTTACCTAGAACAGCTGCTGCAGTAAAATCAGGGGCTTGACGACCTACTAGTACCATTTTTTTGCTCCTAAAAAGTATGGTTAGCTCCAAACCGAATTCAGTTGTGTCGGTTTGGTTCGTGTTTGTACGAGACAAACTATAGTACAGATTGTAGTATTGAAAAAAGCGAAATAAATAGATTGAGTTAATCGAAAAAAACGATAATAACAAAACTCTTAACTCGATCACTGGAACGGCGGTAGATACAAATACAATTATGAATAAATGGCCCAGTTTGAAGCAGTTACACTATTTAGTCACACTGCATGAAACAAGACATTTTAGTGACGCTGCAGAGCGTTGTTTTGTCAGTCAGTCGACTTTAAGTAAGGGTATTCAAAACTTAGAGGAATTGATAGGTTGTCCCTTATATGAAAAGAAAGATAAGAAAAGTCCACTGGTTTTTACCCAAACAGGAGAAATGGTAGTAAAGCAGGGGCGAGAGCTGTTAGCAAAAGGGCAAGATTTGGTCGAGCTTGGACGTATGTGCCAAGGCGACGATATGCAAGGCCAGCTAAAAGTAGGATGTATACCAACAATTGCTCCGTTTTTACTGTGTGATTTGGTACAAGAGGTGAACTACCGTTTTCCACAACTGAATCTTTTATTAAGAGAAGACACGACGACAAACTTACTTCAAGCGCTCAGACATGGTGAGCTGGATGTGCTTATTTTAGCGTTACCAGTCGAAATTGATGGGATGGAAAGCCGAGTAGTGGGTAAGGATCCGTTTCGAATGGTTATAAGCGCTAATCAAGCCCAATCGGTCCCTGTGCCGATTCGTTACGCGGATTTACCTGACGAATCCGTCTTTCTACTAGAGAAAGAACATTGCTTAACGGAACATGCGGTATCAGCGTGTAAATTAACAGACAAAGAAAAAATCAATCCGTTTACGGCAACCAGCCTCCATACACTGGTGCAAATGGTTGCGAATGGTTTGGGAACAACGTTCATTCCTCAAATGGCTATCGACCATGGCTTGCTGCATAACCAGAATTTAGTCGTGATCGATCCTCCTGGTAAACAAGCTTATCGCGAAATCGGCTTAGTTTGGCGTCCGAGCTCGTCAAGAACGAAAACATTTAATCAACTTGCAGAAGTCGTTTCAGAGCTGCTTTAGCTATTAGTATTAGCCCTTACTTCTCCATTATTTATCTAAAAGCGCACTGGAAACAGTGCGCTTTCTAGTATTTTATTCTGTTGGTAAACTTTGACTTGTAAAATTTTACAGCTCTTCTTTGATGAAGCTTTCATAAAATAGTGAAATTTCACAATGTTAATTTTACACAAAGCCCTGCATACCTTGTTTGACCCCTGTTTAAATCCATCTCTTCAGCCCTTGTGAATACAAGGTGTTTGTTTACCAGTCTATATTCATACGCTTGTTTGAAATGATAAAACGACTTTAAATTTAATGTAATTTTATTACGTAATAACTTACAAAATAAGGCGCTTGATAGATGGTTTTTACCTTGCGGAATAAAACTTTGAATTTTCTGTTTTGTTTATATTGGGGGTTTCACTAAACTCTTTGTTGATATAGCTTATTTAAAGGCCGATACGACTTATGTCTAGATTGAAAATACACGTAGCATTACGCAATCTATCGGCATGGCTAGACGAGTTGAACACAAAGTTAAAGGATGTAATTTGTTGTTCATAACTTACAAATGTAGCTTTACGCTGACTGCCCAAGATTGATAAAGCACGTTAAGGATGAATAATTATGCTTGCTCAGACAGAACAAAAAACACAACAACTAAAGCAAACCCAAGGCATGCTTGAGGTGAATGGAGTCGTTGCTCCAGAACATCAAGCAATTTTCCCTGTTGAAGCCCAAACCTTTTTATCTCTACTATGTGAAAAATTTGCCGGACGTGTTGAACAGTTGCTGGAAGCAAGAGAAGAGAAGCAAGCACGTATTGATGCTGGTGAGCTACCAGATTTTCTACCAGAGACACAAGACATCCGTGAAGGAAGTTGGAAGATCCTAGGAATCCCACAAGATCTGCAAGATCGCCGTGTGGAGATTACCGGACCAACTGACCGCAAGATGGTGATTAACGCACTGAATGCGAATGTAAAAGTGTTCATGGCAGACTTCGAAGATTCAATGTCTCCAGCATGGAGTAAAGTGCTGGATGGTCAAATTAACTTGCGCGATGCTGTTAATGGCACCATCAGTTACACCAATCCTGGCAATGGCAAACATTATCAGCTGGAAGATGACCCAGCGGTGTTGATCTGCCGTGTTCGCGGCCTTCATTTAAAAGAAAAACACGTTACGTGGCACGGTCAGATCATTCCAGGTGCGCTATTCGATTTCGCTCTGTATTTCTATAACAACTACAAAGCGTTACTTCAAAAAGGCAGCGGCCCTTATTTCTACCTTCCAAAACTGCAATCGCATCACGAAGCGAAGTGGTGGAGCGAAGTGTTCCATTTCACGGAAGACTATTTCGGTTTGGATACAGGCACCATCAAAGCGACTGTGCTGATTGAAACCTTACCAGCGGTATTCGAAATGGACGAGATTCTGTTCTCGCTTAAAGAACACATCGTTGGTTTGAACTGTGGTCGCTGGGATTACATCTTTAGCTATATCAAAACATTGAAAAAACACTCAGACCGAGTACTGCCAGATCGCCAAGTGGTAACGATGGACAAGCCATTCTTAAACGCTTACTCGCGATTATTGGTACGTACTTGCCATAAACGAGGTGCTTTCGCGATGGGAGGAATGGCAGCATTTATCCCAGCTAAAGACCCGAAAGAGAATCAAAAAGTATTAGACAAGATCCAGACTGACAAATCGTTAGAAGCTAACAACGGCCACGACGGTACTTGGGTGGCTCATCCAGGTTTGGCTGACACTGCTATGGAAGTCTTTAGTGCTGTGCTGGGTGAACGCACCAACCAGTTGGATGTGAGCCGTGCAGAGGATGCGCCTATTACAGCAGCTGAACTGCTTGAGCCTTGTGAAGGCGAGCGCACTGAAGGCGGAATGCGCCACAATATTCGCGTTGCGCTGCAATACATCGAAGCTTGGATTTCTGGCAATGGTTGTGTGCCGATTTACGGACTGATGGAAGACGCAGCAACGGCAGAAATCTCACGCGCCTCTATCTGGCAATGGATTCAACACGGCAAGTCGCTAGACAACGGATTAAAGGTCACTAAAGAGCTGTTCGAGCTCTATCTCAAAGAGGAGATTGAAGTCGTGAAGCAAGAAATTGGCGAGCAGCGCTACCATGCGGGTCGATTTGAAGAAGCAGCAGACTTAATGGCAAGGCTCACGACGAGCGATGAACTGACCAACTTTTTGACAGTTCCTGGTTATGACTACCTGGATTAATAAAGAATAACTGTAACACCAATAACGTGAAGGATTTTCAAGGCAGATAGGGAAGTACTGCCTGAGAACGGAAACTCAACGCACACGCATAAAGTGCAAATTATAAAGAGGGATAGACCAATGACTAACTTAACTCGCCGCCAACAAATTGAAGCTCTGGAAAAAGACTGGGCAACTAATCCACGCTGGAAAAATGTGAAGCGTACTTACACTGCCGAGGAAGTGGTGGAACTGCGTGGCTCTATGGTGCCTGCAAACACAATTGCACAACGTGGTGCAGACAAACTTTGGTCACTGGTCAACGGTAGTGCGAAAAAAGGTTACGTAAACTGTCTTGGTGCGCTAACGGGTGGTCAAGCCGTTCAACAAGCTAAGGCAGGTATTGAAG
Organism: Vibrio sp. 1580; assembly: GCF_033340055.1. Classification (NCBI taxonomy): domain Bacteria; kingdom Pseudomonadati; phylum Pseudomonadota; class Gammaproteobacteria; order Vibrionales; family Vibrionaceae; genus Vibrio; species Vibrio sp. 1580. Next base: position 212,777 of record NZ_JAWOVT010000009.1, on the reverse strand, counting down.
CGATCTATCTGTCAGGCTGGCAGGTAGCGGCGGATAACAACACCGCTTCGACGATGTATCCAGACCAATCTCTTTACCCAGTAGATTCTGTACCGTCAGTAGTAAAGCGTATCAACAACTCATTCCGTCGTGCAGACCAAATTCAGTGGGCTGCTGGTAAGACGCCTGAAGATGAAGGTGGTATTGATTACTTCCTACCTATCGTAGCGGATGCTGAAGCGGGCTTTGGTGGTGTGCTTAACGCTTACGAACTAATGAAATCGATGATCGAAGCCGGTGCCGCGGGCGTTCACTTTGAAGACCAGTTAGCATCGGTGAAAAAGTGTGGTCATATGGGGGGTAAGGTATTAGTTCCTACGCAAGAAGCGGTACAAAAGCTCGTTGCAGCTCGTTTGGCTGCTGACGTAGCGGGTACAACAACATTAGTTATTGCTCGTACTGATGCGAATGCGGCGGATCTCATTACTTCAGATTGCGACCCATATGATAAAGACTTCATCGAAGGTGAGCGTACTCAAGAAGGTTTCTACCGCGTTCGCGCGGGTATCGACCAAGCTATCTCTCGCGGCCTGGCTTACGCACCATATGCAGACTTGATTTGGTGTGAAACGGCTACGCCATGTTTGGAAGAAGCACGTAAGTTTGCAGAAGCAATTCACGCTGAATACCCAGATCAATTGTTGGCGTACAACTGCTCGCCTTCATTCAACTGGGAGAAAAACCTAGATGCAGAAACCATTGCTAAGTTCCAACAAGAGCTTGCAGACATGGGCTACAAGTATCAATTCATCACGCTAGCAGGCATTCACAACATGTGGTTCAACATGTTTGAACTGGCGCACGCTTACGCTCAAGGTGAAGGTATGCGTCATTATGTTGAGAAAGTTCAGCGTCCTGAATTCCAAGCAGCTGAAAAAGGCTATACGTTTGTTGCGCACCAACAAGAAGTAGGTACAGGTTACTTCGATAGAATGACCAATACTATCCAAGGTGGTAACTCTTCAGTGACAGCATTGACAGGTTCGACCGAAGAAGACCAATTCTAATTGGCAGAGAAACACTTCCTTAATCAGCGTCAGTAATGGCATTTTGAGCGGCAACCCTGCCGCTCTTTTTTCGTTTAACCGGTGTAAAAACGAAACTTACAACAAAGAGAATACGCTTGCGTACTACTCTTCCTGCTCGATTTCTTCAGGTTCCACTTCTTCTTGTAGTTCCAATAAGTTAATCGCAATCGTCACGAAGTCACTATCAGTAATAATGCCGACCAATCGACCTTTGGTGACAACAGGTAGACAGCCAACTTTATGCTTTTGCATATAGATAGCGCTCTCTTTGAGCCCCGCGATAGGCTCTGCCGTCATGATATTGGTGTGCATCATTTCGTAGAGCGGTGTGTCTAAAGTAAAAGATTGTTCAGCCTCATCTGGGTGCAAGCTCGATTCTTGAGCAGCAAGAATGTCGCGTTGAGTCACCAAGCCTTGTAAGTGGTTATTGGCATCAACAACCGGAATGTGTCGAATATCAAGCGCATCCATCATGCTTTTTGCATCACGCAAGGTGTGCGTGCGCAGTAAGGTATGAGGATTACGAGTCATCATGTCTTCAACCTTGATCATAGAGACCTCCAGCGGCATTGTCCTTCTCTTAAATATAGAGAATATTTTTCTGTATATCTGGGAGCTAACTCGTTTTTCATCAATTAAATAGCACAATGCTGATGGGCTGCGTAATCTGTGTTTTATTGGTGTTTTTATTAATTTGAATAAGTCGGTTTGTGTGCGAGTCAGTTGGCATTTTTAGTTGATATTGAATGTGTCCCCAAGGTAATCCAATGAATTGAATCGCACATTTTTATTCGCTGGATTTTCCAAGATTCTTCTCTCGAAGAAGATACGTCCAGGCTTACCAAATTGAAGACAGCAACCTAGATGAAACGAACAACGTGTAACAAACTTATTGCGCTGGCAGTGGCGGCATTCAGTGTGCCATCAACACAGGCGATTGTGTTAGGAGATGAACAAACCGATCCTGTTGACCGCGTTACTTTGCGAGCAAGTAATATGGCAGAGTTTCCGCTGTGTGGTGGAACGATGCTGACAGAGCAATGGGTACTGACTGCGGCGCACTGTGTGGTGATGGGACAAGGAACCAATGAAGCAACCTACTATGTGACCCCGCCGGGTGAGCTGTCGGTGAATGCGAATGTGTATGAACTTAATTCTGCAGGGCTTGATAACTTCTATCCGGTGTCTCACGTTGTGGTTCATCCGGATTACACCCGGATTTCAAAAGCTGAGACCGACAGTAATGGCAACGTGAAACCTATCCAAACCGGTTTAGATTCAGACATCGCGTTGCTGTATCTCACGCGCCCAGTGGCAAACGCGAGCTTTGCTGACCTAGCGAGTAAAGTTGACATGGAGAGTATCGAAGCACGTTTGGCGGCGGATTGGAACGATAATTACCTGACCAATCAACGTGTCGAAAATGTGCAAGTGTTTGGATGGGGGGCTACTCAGCCGGATGCTTCTGAACCTTCTAATACGCTCAAAACCACCATTAGCACATTTTTACCCATCGACAAATGTTATGAGCGTTTAGAAATTGGCAGCAGTTTTCCGGGGATCATTGATTCAAGAGACAACCAAACCAAAATTTGTACGCTACCAACACAAAACCATGTATTGGAGCCAGATAGCCATACTCAATATGGCAACTCTGCATGTAAAGGTGACAGTGGTGGCCCGTTGGTCGATGTGGCGACCGGCAAACAAATTGGTATTGTTAGTGGCGGCCCCCTTATTCTACCAACGTGTGGCTCTTTGACGATCCCAAGTTTCTACACCAAGGTGAGCCACTATTACGACTGGGTACAGTCTTACATCACTGCCGATGCGCCACCAAGTCGTTACATCATTGCGCCGAATTTTATCAAAAGTGCTAACAATGAAAGTGGTGACAATAAAGAGTGTCACGATGGCATTGCGACCAATAACTGTGATTTCAAAGGCTCAGATGATGAAGGTGGCAGTCTAGGGTTTTGGTTATTGGGTTTATTCGTGCCGTTATTCTTGTGGCGAAAGCGTGAGGTTTGATAGGGCGATTGGAATGCCAAACTAATAAGCAGCGGTATACGCTGCTTTGCTTTTTTCATGTTTTCTCTTTTGGGCTCAAATTAAAAATAGTGCCAAGTAATCGAGGCTTTTCACGTTTTATTACACTCTTCACCATGGCTTTTACTGCTATATTCTGGTGATTTGCTTGCTATTGCAGCATGTAAACATATACTAGTCTGCTGCGAAAAACTCGTCGCAATTTTATCGTCGCCTAGACGTGATTTGACCAATAGATAAGACAAGTAACATGCAAGTATCAGATTTCCATTTCGACCTTCCAGATGAACTCATCGCTCGCTACCCTCAACCAGAGCGTACCGCTAGCCGACTGCTGCAAATGGACGGCAATACCGGAGAGCTCATTGATGGCACATTTATTGATGTATTGGGCCAAGTTCAACCCGGTGACTTAGTGGTGTTTAATAATACTCGTGTTATTCCTGCTCGTCTTTTTGGCCGCAAGGAGTCGGGCGGTAAATTAGAAGTGCTAGTGGAGCGCATGTTGGATGAGAAAAGCATCCTCGCGCACGTTCGTTGCTCTAAATCACCAAAACCAGGTACAACCATTATTGTTGGCGAGAATGATGAATATTCAGCAGAAATGGTTGCACGCCATGATGCTTTATTTGAACTGAAATTTAGTTCTGATAAGACGGTACTAGAAATTCTGGAAGAAATCGGCCATATGCCGCTTCCTCCTTACATCGACCGTCCAGACGAAGATGCAGATAAAGAGCGTTACCAAACGGTATATAATCAAAAGCCAGGTGCGGTTGCGGCACCGACGGCGGGCCTTCACTTTGATGATGTTCTCTTGGAGAAAATCAAAGCGAAAGGTGCAGAGTTTGCTTACGTTACTTTGCACGTTGGGGCGGGTACATTCCAGCCAGTAAAAGTGGAAAATATCAACGATCACCACATGCATGCCGAGTACGTAGAAGTACCACAAGAAGTCGTCGAAGCAATTAAAGCGGCGAAAGCGCGTGGCGGACGAATTATTGCTGTTGGTACAACATCTGTGCGTTCACTTGAAAGTGCAGCGCAAGACGCATTGCAAAAAGGGACTGAGCTGGCCCCATTCTTTGGCGATACAGAAATCTTTATTTTCCCTGGTTACGAATATCAGTTGGTGGATTGCTTGATCACAAACTTCCACTTGCCTGAATCAACACTGATCATGTTGGTGAGTGCATTTGCTGGATACGAGAACACCATGAATGCTTACAAACATGCGGTGGAAAACAAATACCGTTTCTTCTCGTATGGCGATTCAATGTTCATCAAGAAGAAAACGGCGTAGTTAAAAATAGATTTACGAGTGCTAGCAGTAAGCTAGGAAATAAAGCATCCATTGCTTTGTCTCTCGCAAGGAAAAGCGACCGCTCCTTAAAGTAGGGTAGAGCCCTAAACACTCAGTCAGACTGTTTCTCTGACACCCGGAGGCATCGTGAAATTAAAATTCGATCTTAAGAAGAAAAACGGCAATGCACGTCGTGGTCAACTGACTTTCGAACGCGGCACTGTTCAAACTCCTGCGTTCATGCCAGTAGGTACTTACGGTACCGTTAAAGGTATGACACCAGAAGAAGTAAAAGGTACTGGTGCAGAAATTCTGCTAGGTAATACGTTCCACCTGTGGCTACGTCCTGGTCAAGAAGTGATGAAAATGCACGGTGACCTGCACGATTTTATGAACTGGCACGGTCCTATTCTTACTGATTCAGGCGGCTTCCAAGTATTCAGCCTTGGTAAGATGCGTACGATCACTGAAGAGGGTGTTCACTTTCGTAACCCAGTAAACGGTGACAAGATTTTCATGGACGCAGAAAAGTCGATGGAAATTCAAAAAGACCTGGGCTCTGACATCGTTATGATTTTTGACGAGTGTACGCCTTACCCAGCGACACACGATGAAGCGAAGAAATCGATGGAAATGTCATTACGCTGGGCACAGCGTTCACGTGACCACTTCGAGAAGCTAGAAAACCCGAACAACCTATTTGGTATTGTCCAAGGTGGTGTTTACGAAGATTTACGTGATGTGTCGGTAAAAGGTCTAACGGAAATCGGTTTTGACGGTTACGCGGTTGGTGGTTTGGCAGTAGGTGAGCCTAAAGAAGACATGCACCGTATTCTTGAGCATACTTGTCCTCAACTTCCTGAAGACAAACCTCGCTACTTGATGGGCGTAGGTAAGCCAGAAGACTTGGTTGAAGGTGTTCGTCGTGGTATCGACATGTTTGACTGTGTAATGCCAACGCGTAACGCACGTAATGGTCACTTATTTGTGACTGGTGGTGTGATCAAGATCCGTAATGCGAAACATAAAACGGATACAACACCATTGGATCCGCATTGTGACTGTTACACTTGTCAAAACTACAGCAAGTCGTACCTTCACCATTTAGAGCGTTGTAATGAAATCTTAGGCGCTCGCTTGAATACAATCCATAACCTGCGTTACTACCAGCGTCTGATGGAAAGCATTCGTAAAGCAATTGATGAAGATCGCTTCGATGAATTTGTTACTGAGTTCTATGAGCGTCGTGGCCGTGAAGTGCCACCACTAGCAAAAGAGCAGTAATTGAAAAACTAAAAGAATTAAAGCCTTTGGCATGTCGCCAGAGGCTTTTGCTAATAAAGTAGGCTAACGCACGTTATTTTTGAGAGAGCGATCTCTATTAGTTACTCTCAGACTTGAATCTAAAATGCGAAAGCCCAATTTGTTTGATTATCAATAAAATATAATGAGGATGTTTTAATGTTTATTTCTCAGGCTCACGCAGCAGCAGAAGGCGCGCCAGCAGGCGGTGGTTTTGAAATGCTAATCATGCTTGGCATGTTCGCAGTGATCTTTTACTTCATGATTTACCGTCCACAAGCGAAACGCGTAAAAGAACACAAAAACCTAATGGCTTCTATGGGCAAAGGCGACGAAGTTTTAACTAGCGGTGGCCTAGTGGGTAAAATCACTAAGATTGCTGAAGACAATGACTACATTTCAATTGAGCTTAACGCGAACAATGAAGTAGTAATCAAGAAAGACTTCATCACTGCAGTGCTACCAAAAGGTACGCTTAAGTCTCTATAAAACAGCTAAAGGATCCTCGCTGTGCTAAACCGTTATCCATTATGGAAGTACTTGATGGTGCTTTTTGCCATCATCACCGCTGCGTTATACGCACTTCCAAATATCTACGGTGAAGATCCGGCTATTCAAGTTACAGGGGCGCGTGGCGCCTCTGTAGATATGTCAACGCTGGATGCTGTCACTACTGCTCTTAACAAAGAGCAACTTTCTCATAAATCCATTGCTCTCGAAGATGGATCAATTCTTGTTCGTTTTAACGACACTGACACACAAATCAGTGCTCGTGATGTCATCAGCGAAGCGCTAGGCAAAGACACAATTGTTGCACTTAACCTTGCACCTTCTACACCCGATTGGCTAGAAGCGATTGGCGCGTCACCATTGAAGCTAGGTCTTGACCTTCGCGGTGGTGTTCACTTCTTAATGGAAGTGGATATGGATGCAGCGATGGAAAAGCTTATTGGTCAACAAGAAGAAGCTTTCCGTAGCGAACTTCGTGACGCCAAGATTCGTTACCGTGCAATCCGCCCTTCTGGAAAAGAAGCGGTAGAAGTGTTGTTGCGTAACGAAGAGCAATTAGCAGAAGCGAAAGCAACGCTAGAAAAGAATCACCCGGACATGATTTTTGTCGATTCTGATTCAAATGGCCGTTACGCTCTTACTGCAACCTTTACTGAGCAACGTTTACAAGAGATCCGTAACTATGCTGTTGAGCAAAACATTACGATTTTACGTAATCGTGTCAACGAACTAGGTGTTGCGGAACCATTGGTTCAACGTCAAGGTGCTAGTCGCATTGTAGTTGAACTGCCTGGTGTTCAAGACACTGCTCGTGCAAAAGAAATTCTCGGAGCTACGGCAACGCTTGAATTCCGTGAAGTTGATGATAAAGCTGACCTATCGGCAGCGGCAAATGGTCGTGCGCCAGCAGGTAGTGAAATCAAGATGGACCGTGATGGTCGCCCAGTTGTGCTTAAGAAGCGCGTTATTCTTGGCGGTCAAAGCATCACAGATGCAAGCTCAAGTGTTGATGAATATGGTCGTCCACAAGTTAACATCTCGCTAGACAGCGAAGGTGGTAATAAGATGTCTGCGTTCTCTAAGAAGAACATTGGTAAGCTAATGGCTACCGTGTTTGCAGAATACAAAGACAGTGGCCGTCGTACGCCTGAAGGCAAAGTTATTCTGGATAAGCATGAAGAAGTCATCAACCAAGCAACGATTCAATCGGCTCTTGGTCGTAACTTCCGTATCACAGGTATCGACTCTGCTGCAGAAGCACACAACCTAGCACTTTTACTACGTGCTGGTGCACTGATTGCACCTATCTCTATCGTTGAAGAACGTACCATTGGTCCATCAATGGGCCAGCAAAACATCGATATGGGTATCCAAGCATGTATCTGGGGTATGGTTGCCGTAATGCTATTTACGCTGCTTTACTACCGCGGCTTTGGTTTGATTGCAAACATTGCTCTAATGGCAAACTTAGTGCTTATCATTGGTGTTATGTCGATGATTCCAGGCGCTACCATGACGCTTCCGGGGATAGCCGGTATCGTGTTAACAGTCGGTATGGCAGTTGATGCGAACGTACTGATCTTCGAGCGTATCCGTGAAGAAATTCGTGATGGACGTAGTCCACAACAAGCGATTCACCAAGGTTACGCGAATGCATTCAGCACGATTGCTGATGCGAACATCACAACACTAATTACTGCAATCATTCTATTTGCGGTCGGTACAGGTGCGGTGAAAGGTTTCGCAGTTACTCTATCTATCGGTATCTTAACTTCAATGTTCACCGCCATTATTGGTACACGTTGTATCGTGAACCTGATCTACGGTGGCAAACGCGTTGATAAATTGTCGATCTAAGGCTGGGAATTAATATGTTTCAAATTCTAAAAGCAGAGAAGACGATCGGCTTTATGCGTTGGTCGAAAGTAGCATTCGTTTTTTCAATTATAATGATTGCTGCTTCTATCTTCACTTTGTCAACCAAGTGGCTTAATTGGGGTCTAGATTTCACTGGCGGTACTCTTATCGAGGTCGGTTTTGAACAGCCAGCAAACCTTGAAGAGATTCGTGCAGCACTAGATTCAAAAGGCTTTGGCGATGCGACAGTACAAAACTTCGGTAGTGCTCGTGAAGTCATGGTTCGTCTTCGTCCACGTGATGACGTTTCTGGTGAAACGCTAGGTAACCAAATCATTGGTGCTATCAAAGATGGTACTGGCGAAAGCGTAGAAATGCGTCGTATTGAGTTCGTAGGTCCCAACGTTGGTGATGAGCTAACAGAAGCTGGTGGTCTAGCGATCTTGGTATCGCTGATCTGTATTCTGCTTTATGTATCGATGCGATTTGAATGGCGTCTAGCGGCTGGTGCGGTAATGGCATTGGCTCACGATATAATTATCACGCTAGGTGTCTTCTCGTTTCTACAAATTGAAGTTGACCTGACTATCGTAGCTGCGCTACTGACGGTTGTGGGCTACTCACTCAACGATACCATCGTTGTATTTGACCGGATTCGTGAAAACTTCCGTAAGATGCGTAAGGGTGAACCTTCAGACATTATGGACGCCTCAATCACTCAAACGTTGAGCCGTACATTGATTACATCTGGTACGACGTTGTTCGTGGTAATTGCACTGTTCATGCAGGGTGGTGCTATGATTCACGGCTTTGCAACCGCACTTTTACTCGGTATCACTGTAGGTACTTACTCTTCTATCTACGTAGCATCAGCACTGGCTCTAAAACTGGGTATCCAGAAAGAGCACTTGATGCCACCTCAAGTAGAAAAAGAGGGTGCAGAGTTCGACGAAATGCCATAAGGCAGATTGAGAACCGAAAACAAAAACCGCTGAACAATCAGCGGTTTTTTTATGCCTGATAGATTTGAAAGTTTCATTTTTTTTTGAGGTACTTCCAGCTTGAATTGTAGTTTTTTGATTGAGTTGAATATCGGAAGTATGTTCAACAATTTCGGGAGGAAATAATGTCAAGGCAAGCTGAAATAAAAGTACAGTTACTGAAGTTTGTAGAGATTTCTTACAAGCACAATAAAGGTGTTACCACCAAGCTAGTTACTGGAGGGAAAAGGTTCAAGTTAGCAGTTGATGAGTCAGGTAAAGTAACTTTATCTGGTGAGCTTGGATTTACTAAGTTTGAAGTTTCAAAAGAAATGGTTGAAGAGCTGGGCATAAAATTAAAAGCCGTTTCTGTTACTTTTAAAACTACTCGTGATGGTGTTTTGACATACAGTGGGAGTGTTTCTCTTTTTGGTGTTGTTTCCTTTGGAGTTACTGGGCAGGTAAATGTCCGTGAGCTTTTAGAGCAGTGCGAGTGGGGGCTTTGTAAGTACAGATTTAAGCCGAGTAAAATTGATCAAGCGCTCCGTGAAGCTGGGGTTTAGTTGGTTATGCTAAATAGAATTCTACCTATTCCGGTTTTACTAAGTGTTTCAACGCCCTGCATCGCAAGTCCACTCCACGATACTTACCTTGATATACGTAATAATTTATACAAGATGCAGTATATAGAGGTGGTAGAAGCTATGGCAGGACCAAATCTATCGATTGAAGAGCTGAACAGTATTAAGTCTCACCCAATAAAATTTGGTCATCAATTTCCATTTTTATCATCTATCCCATCAAGTTTGGTTACAGAGCTGTCTTACTTTGAAGAGTACAGTGAGGATGGAGGAGTTGGATGTCTTTCTGTAAACGGCTTTGGTGATGTATACCAGCCAGTCACGGTTTCGCTGCAGTTTTTAATGAAGGAACAAATATGGAAGGTTAAGCACGTAAAAATAGACCACTTATCTGACTACGACCGTTTCTACAAACAGGCTGATTGTTCGAAATAAAAAAGCCCCGCTCAATGAGCGGGGCTTTCTAAAGTCATCAGCGTGACGGGCTATATATGACTTTCAAATCTTACTTAAGGATCGCGCTGTTACCGTTTTCGCGGATGTGCTTAAGGATAGATTTTACGCCACGAGCGCTTGAAGCAACGATGTTACCAGACTTCATGTAGTCAGTGCCGCCAGCAAAGTCTGTTAGGATTGCGCCAGCTTCACGAGCAATAAGCTCACCTGCTGCCATATCCCAAGGTTTTAGGCCTAGCTCGAAGTAACCATCAACACGGCCAGCAGCCACGTAACAAAGGTCAAGAGCAGCAGAGCCGCTACGACGGAAATCAGCACATTCAGTGAATAGCGCACCAACGATCTTGATGTAAGACTCAGCGTGTTGTTTCTGCTTGAATGGGAAGCCTGTTGCTAGAACAGTACCTTGAAGGTCTTTTAGTTGAGCAACACGAATACGTGCACTGTTTAGTTGAGCGCCGGCACCGCGTTGTGCAGTGAATAGCTCGTTTTGCATTGGATCGTAAACACAAGCAACTTCAGTTTTGCCCTTAATACGAACAGCGATAGAAACCGCGAAAGTTGGGTAACCTTTTACAAAGTTAGTGGTGCCATCCAGTGGGTCGATGATCCATTGTACGTCTTTATCTTTACCTTCGATAAGACCTTGTTCTTCAGCAACGATACAGTGCTCAGGGTAAGACTGCTTGATAGTATCGATGATGATGTATTCTGCTTCTTTGTCTACGTTAGTGACAAAGTCATTAGTGCCTTTAAGAGTAGATTCTACTTTATCAGTGTTTTCTAATGATTTAGCAATATGATTGCCTGCCTTTCGCGCAGCGCGAATAGCAATGTTTAGCATTGGATGCATACGAATTTCCCAACGGATGTTAAAGAACAAATGAAAGCGGCGGCGAGTATACCAGAGATAATCAAAAAGGGAAGTGGTTATTTTTTACTCTAATTGCGGCCGGCTGAGTGTACAGATCATACTGCGGACGAGAACAATAACCAAGAATGAGAAGAGAGGTCTGCTTGCCTCTAGGGTGTCTTAAAAAACTATGATAACATTCTGCGGTTTTAATTTAGGTAGCAAACACAGATGTTGGATCAAGTAAAAATTGTACTCGTAGGTACCTCTCATTCAGGCAATATTGGCTCAGCAGCTCGAGCAATGAAAGTGATGGGTTTAAACCAACTAGTATTAGTCGATCCACAATGTGAAGTGGATGAACAAACTCTTGCTTTAGCTGCGGGTGCTGGTGATATTGCTCAAAATGCAAAGATTGTCGGCACATTAGAAGAAGCGGTTGAAGATTGTGGCCTTGTTGTGGGTTCTAGCGCCCGCTCTCGTACATTAGAATGGCCAATGCTCGAGCCACGTGAATGCGGTGAGAAATTTGCAGTTGAAGGCCGAAAGCATCCGGTTGCGCTCGTGTTTGGCCGAGAAAGAACTGGTTTGACAAACGAAGAGCTACAAAAGTGCCACTACCATGTTTGTATTCCCGCTAATCCTGAGTACAGCTCGCTTAACCTAGCGATGGCTGTACAAACTCTCAGTTACGAAGTGCGAGTTGCACACTTGAACTTAGAGCAAAGCCAGTTTTCCCCAAATGAATCGGAAGAATACCCGCGTCATCGAGAACTCGAATTGTTCTTCGAGCATCTTGAAAAGGTGATGGTTGAGACCCAGTTTATTAACAAAGAGCAACCTGGACAGGTGATGAATAAGTTGCGCCGTTTGTTCTCTCGTGCTCGACCAGAAACCCAAGAACTTAATATTCTACGAGGCGTTTTGACTTCGATAGAAAAGAAGTTCTGAGTGAATAATAACCACTTTAGATGTGAGGATGAATACCTGAGTAAAATGGTCAAATAAATACTTGACCAAATTACTCAGGTATGGAAAAATCTTAACCATTACAAACCATGTGGATACGGTGTGGTATGAAACTTACATCTAAAGGAAGATATGCGGTGACAGCCATGCTGGATGTGGCACTGCATTCGCAACAAAACCCTGTACCTCTGGCTGATATTTCAGAGCGTCAAGGGATCTCGCTCTCTTACTTAGAGCAGCTATTTTCAAAATTGCGTAAAGCAGGTCTCGTTGCCAGCGTTCGTGGTCCTGGTGGTGGTTACCGACTTGGTGCCGACGCTCACAGTATCGCTATTGGTACCGTGATTGCTGCCGTTGATGAGTCAGTAGATGCAACCAAATGCCAAGGTAAAGGAGATTGCCAAGGTGGAACACGTTGCCTTACTCACACGCTGTGGCGTGACCTAAGCTCTCGCATTAGTGACTTTTTGAATAACATCACTCTTGGTGAGTTGATGACAGACAATGAAGTACTCGAAATTTCTGATCGTCAGGACATTGATCTGGCGGTAACCCATGGGCTATCAAACAAAAATACAACCGCCGCGCCCATCGGTGTAAACGTCCGCTCTTAGCGGTCAGCTTTTTACATTGGAGTAGAGAATGAAACTGCCGATTTATCTTGATTATTCCGCTACATGTCCAGTTGATCCACGTGTTGCTGAAAAAATGGTTCAGTACATGACAATGGATGGCACATTTGGCAACCCAGCGTCACGTTCGCACCGTTACGGCTGGCAGGCAGAAGAAGCGGTCGATACTGCTCGTGAGCAAATTGCTGACCTTCTAAATGCAGATCCTCGCGAAATCGTATTTACATCTGGTGCGACAGAATCAGACAACCTTGCGATTAAAGGTGCAGCGCACTTTTACTCGAAGAAAGGCAAGCACGTAATCACTTGTAAAACAGAGCACAAAGCCGTTCTTGACCCATGTCGTCAACTTGAGCGTGAAGGCTTTGAAGTGACTTACCTTGAGCCAGAATCAAATGGCTTGATCGATCTAGAGAAGCTTAGAGCAGCCATGCGTGATGACACCGTGCTTGTGTCTATTATGCATGTAAACAACGAGATTGGTGTGGTTCAAGACATTACAGCGATCGGCGAACTGTGCCGTGAGCGTAAAATTGTTTTCCACGTGGACGCTGCGCAATCTGCAGGTAAATTACCAATCGACGTTCAAGAGATGAAAGTTGATCTAATTTCACTTTCTGCTCACAAAGTTTACGGTCCTAAAGGTATCGGTGCACTTTACGTACGTCGTAAGCCTCGTATTCGTCTTGAAGCGCAAATGCACGGTGGCGGTCATGAGCGTGGTTTCCGCTCTGGTACACTACCTACTCACCAAATCGTAGGCATGGGTGAAGCATTCCGCATTGCAAAAGAAGACATGCAAAAAGATTACGATCATGCTTTAGCGCTTCGTAACCGTCTTTTTGATGGCGTGAAAGACTTAGAAGCAGTGACGGTAAACGGTGACTTTGAGCAGCGTGTACCACACAACCTAAACATCAGTTTCGCATTCGTAGAAGGTGAATCACTACTAATGTCGCTTAAAGATCTAGCGGTATCTTCTGGTAGTGCTTGTACGTCTGCAAGCCTTGAGCCTTCTTACGTTCTTCGTGCCCTAGGCATGGATGACGAATTGGCTCACAGCTCGGTTCGTTTCTCGTTTGGTCGTTTCACGACTGAAGAAGAAATTGATTACGCAATTGAACAAATCCGCGTTGCAGTGACTAAGCTACGCGACATGTCTCCTCTATGGGATATGTACAAAGAAGGGATTGATTTGAGCACTGTTGAATGGGCTCACCATTAATCTCAGGGATTGAAATAGAGGATTCGAGGTAATTTATCATGGCATACAGCGAAAAAGTAATTGATCACTACGAGAACCCACGTAACGTTGGTTCATTCGATAAAGAAGATCCATCAGTAGGTAGCGGCATGGTTGGCGCTCCTGCGTGTGGTGACGTAATGAAGCTTCAAATCAAAGTGACACCTGAAGGTATCATCGAAGATGCGAAGTTCAAAACATACGGTTGTGGTAGTGCAATCGCATCAAGCTCACTAGTAACTGAGTGGGTAAAAGGTAAGTCAGTTGATGAAGCGGCAGCAATTAAAAACTCTGAGATTGCTGAAGAGCTAGAGCTTCCACCAGTGAAAGTTCACTGTTCTATTCTTGCTGAAGATGCAATCAAAGCAGCGGTTGCTGACTACAAGAAAAAACACCAAGAATAATTATTCCGTAATATAATGGGAGCTTTGACGCTCCCATTCCAATCGAAATTTAGACAGACTAAGGTGCAGTATGGCCATCACAATGACAGAATCAGCGGCAAGTCGCGTAAGAGCATTCCTAGATAACCGAGGCAAAGGTATCGGTTTACGTCTTGGAGTGAAGACGACTGGCTGTTCCGGCATGGCATACGTACTTGAGTTTGTTGATGAGCTCAATGAAGAAGACGAAGTATTTGAACTCTCTGGAGTGAAAATTATCATCGATCAAAAGAGCTTAGTGTACCTAGATGGTACTGAATTGGATTACGTGAAAGAAGGGTTGAATGAAGGTTTTGAATTCAACAACCCTAACGCGAAAAGTGAATGTGGTTGTGGTGAAAGCTTCAACGTCTAATTGATTGTCCTTCTGGGCAAACGAGTCCGGAAGGCTTTACTAGGACCCGAACTTAATGAATCACTTTGAATTATTTGGGCTACCAAGTCAGTTTAAGCTGGATGGTAGCCTTCTTTCTTCTCAGTTCCGAGAACTACAAAAACGCTTCCACCCGGATAACTTTGCAACGGGCTCAGAACGTGACCGTTTGATGGCGGTGCAAAAGGCGGCGCAAATCAACGATGCCTATCAAGTTCTGAAAAATCCTATTTCTCGCGCCGAGTATATCCTCGCAGAGCAAGGTGTTGAGATCCGAGGTGAACAGCAAACAATGCAAGATCCGATGTTCTTAATGGAGCAAATGGAACTGCGCGAAGAACTGGAAGAGATTGCTGACAAGTCCGATCCTGAATCGGCGCTTTTTGACTTCGACTCTAAGGTCAGCAAAATGTACAAACAGCATCTGGCAAGCGTCGAGCAAGAGCTTGATGATGGTCTATGGGCTGAAGCCGCAGACCGAGTTCGTAAGCTAAAATTCATTGCCAAACTAAAGAACGAAATTGAGCTAGTCGAAGACAAACTCCTCGGCTAGTAAGCGTGACAAGGACCTATCATGGCACTACTTCAAATCGCAGAACCGGGCCAAAGCTCGGCACCTCATGAGCATAAGTTAGCAGCGGGTATCGACTTAGGTACTACCAACTCTTTGGTTGCTTCTGTACGTAGCGGCGATGCAACTCCACTTGCGGACGAGCAGGGCCGTACTATTTTACCTTCAGTCGTTAATTACGCTGAGGAAACGTTAACGGTCGGCCACGAAGCCAAAGCCAAAGCAGAGTTTGAACCAGAGAACACGATTATCTCTGTAAAACGTTTGATCGGTCGTTCATTAAAGGACATTCAGTCCCGTTACTCTTCACTTCCTTATCGTTTTAAAGAGAGTGAAAACGGCCTGCCAATTTTGCAAACACCTCAAGGTGACAAAAACCCGATTGAAGTATCTGCGGACATCCTAAAAGTATTGGGTAAGCGAGCTGAAGATACGTTAGGTGGTGAGTTAGCAGGTGTCGTTATTACCGTTCCTGCTTACTTTGATGACGCGCAACGTGCAGGTACAAAAGATGCGGCGAAATTAGCTGGTCTTCATGTTCTCCGTCTACTTAACGAACCAACCGCTGCGGCAATTGCTTATGGCCTAGACTCAGGTCAAGAAGGTGTGATTGCGGTTTACGATCTAGGTGGCGGTACTTTTGATATCTCTATCCTACGTTTATCGAAAGGCGTATTTGAAGTATTAGCAACAGGTGGCGACTCTGCATTAGGCGGTGACGACTTCGACCATTTATTTGCCGATTATTTAATGGAGCAAGCGGGTCTAGAAGCGCCGCTTTCTGCAGAAAAGAACCGTACACTGTTGAACATTGCTACTGAAGCTAAGATTGCTTTCTCTGAGCAAGACAGTGTTGACGTTGACGTTTTTGGCTGGAAAGGCACCGTGACTCGCGAGCAGTTCGAAGATCTGATTCGTCCGCTAGTGAAGAAAACACTGATGTCTTGTCGTCGCGCATTAAAAGATGCGGATGTCGACGCAGATGAAGTACTCGAGGTCGTCATGGTTGGCGGCTCAACCCGTACATTGTTGGTTCGTGAAATGGTAGGCGAGTTTTTTGGTCGCACACCTCTGACAAGCATTAACCCAGATGAAGTTGTTGCAATCGGTGCGGGTATTCAAGCTGATATCCTAGCGGGTAACAAACCTGACTCTGAAATGTTGCTTCTTGATGTGATTCCACTGTCGCTCGGTATTGAAACCATGGGTGGTTTGGTCGAGAAGATCATCCCCCGCAACACTACGATTCCCGTTGCGCGTGCGCAAGAATTTACCACATTCAAAGATGGCCAAACGGCGATGAGTGTTCATGTGGTACAAGGTGAACGTGAAATGGTTGATGACTGTCGTTCACTTGCTCGCTTCTCGTTAAAAGGTATTCCTCCGATGGCAGCGGGTGCGGCACATATTCGCGTGACTTACCAAGTTGACGCAGATGGCCTTCTTTCTGTTACGGCAATGGAGAAGAGCACTGGTGTTCAATCAGAGATTCAAGTAAAACCTTCTTACGGCTTAAGTGACAATGAAGTGGCGGATATGTTGCGTGATTCAATGACGCACGCAAAAGAAGACATGCAAGCTCGTGCCTTAGCTGAGCAGCGTGTTGAAGCCGACCGAGTGATAGAAGGTTTGATTGCAGCGATGCAAGCTGATGGTGATGACTTACTATCAGAACAAGAGAAACAAAACTTGATTAAAGCCATCGAAGCCTTGATTGAGCTGCGTAATGGTGATGATGCAGATGCGATAGAGCAGGGCATTAAAGATACCGATAAAGCGAGCCAAGATTTCGCATCACGCCGTATGGATAAATCGATTCGAGCTGCGTTGTCAGGTCAATCAGTAGACGATATATAAGAGATAAGTAGTTATGCCTAAGATTATTGTATTACCACACGACGATTTGTGCCCAGAAGGTGCAGTGTTGGAAGCAAACTCTGGTGACACCGTTCTAGACGTAGCGCTAAAAAACGGTATCGGTATTGAACATGCGTGTGAGAAGTCATGTGCGTGTACTACCTGCCACGTAATCATCCGTGAAGGTTTTGATTCACTCGAAGAAAGTGAAGAACTAGAAGACGACATGCTAGATAAAGCGTGGGGTCTAGAGCCTGAGTCACGCCTAGGGTGTCAGGCGAGAATTGCTGATGAAGACTTGGTGGTAGAAATTCCTAAATACACACTAAACCACGCTTCAGAAGATCACTAAAACTATCTTCCCAATATAGGGAAGAAGCAAAAGGAAGATGAGCAATGAAATGGACAGATTCTCGCGATATCGCGATTGAACTTTGTGACAAGTTTCCAGATGTCGATCCAAAAACAGTGCGTTTTACCGATCTTCATCAATGGATCATGGAGTTAGATGAGTTTGACGATGAGCCAAACCGTTCTAATGAAAAGATTCTAGAAGCCGTTATCATGTGCTGGATGGACGAAGCAGACTAAGTCTGTAAAACACAGCCTAGTTAACAATTCTTACTAAAAAAAGCGGACCTTTAGGTCCGTTTTTTTATCCAATTGACATTTTTGCCCTACATAATGCTAACATCCGTGAGTTATTAAAAAGAAGCAGCGTAGGCAACGCTGCTATAAGACAAGGAGAAACCATGTCTACACAGATGTCTGTATTTTTAAGTCAAGAGTCGGCAGCACCACATTGGGGTGAAAAAGCACTGCTTTCATTCGCTGAAAACGGCGCAACTATTCACTTAGGTGAAGGTCATGATCTCGGCGCAATTCAACGTGCAGCTCGTCAGCTAGATGGCCAAGGAATTCGTTCTATTTTTCTTTCTGGTGATAACTGGGATCTAGAGAGCGTATGGGCTTTCCACCAAGGGTTCCGTAACCCTAAAAAACATGGCTCAGTTGAGTGGGCAGCATTGTCTGATGAAGAGCAAGCAGAGCTTCAAGCTCGTATTACTTCGACTGATTTTACCCGCGATATTATCAACAAAACGGCAGAAGAAGTTGCTCCTCGTCAGCTAGCGACAATGGCTGCTGAATTCATCAAATCTGTTGCGCCGAAAGGCACGGTGACAGCTCGTATCGTCAAAGACAAAGACTTGTTGGCAGAAGGTTGGGAAGGTATTTACGCAGTAGGCCGTGGTTCTGAGCGTACTTCTGCGATGCTTCAGTTAGACTACAACCCAACTGGTGACGAAAACGCACCTGTATTCGCATGTCTTGTGGGTAAAGGCATCACCTTTGATTCCGGTGGTTACAGCTTGAAGCCTTCTACCTTCATGAGTGCAATGAAAGCAGATATGGGTGGCTCGGGTACTATAACTGGTGGCCTAGGATTAGCTATCTTGCGCGGTTTAAACAAGCGCGTAAAACTGATCTTGTGTTGTGCTGAGAACATGGTTTCTGGCCGTGCCCTTAAGCTTGGCGACATCATCACTTACAAAAACGGCAAAACCGTTGAGATTATGAATACCGACGCGGAAGGTCGCTTGGTGCTTGCAGACGGTCTTATCTACGCCAGTGAGCAAAAGCCTGAGTTAATCATTGACTGCGCGACGTTAACAGGCGCAGCGAAGAATGCGTTAGGTAACGATTACCATGCGCTAATGAGCTTTGATGATGAGCTATCGCATCAAGCGCTTACGGCGGCAAACCAGGAAAAAGAAGGCTTGTGGCCGCTACCACTTGCTGATTTCCATCGAGAAATGCTGCCATCTAATTTTGCCGATTTATCGAATATCAGCTCTGGTGATTATTCTCCGGGTGCAAGTACTGCAGCTGCATTCTTGTCTTACTTCGTTGAGGACTACAAAAAAGGCTGGTTACATTTCGACTGTGCGGGTACGTATCGTAAAGCCGCTTCTGATAAATGGGCTGCGGGAGCAACGGGTATGGGGGTTCGTACACTTGCTCGTTTCCTCAATGAGCAAGCTGGAAAATAAGATTGATTGCAGCACTCTCTTGTTTGAGTGCTGCTCTTGCCCAGTAAGTCACTTTAAAAGCACAACTATTATTACAAGTACAGAAAGGAAATTTTATGGCTCTAGAAAGAACATTTTCAATCATTAAGCCTGATGCTGTAGAGCGAAACCTAATTGGTGAAATCTACAATCGTATTGAAAAGGCTGGCCTACGTATCATCGCTGCCAAAATGGTTCACCTGACAGAAGATCAGGCAAGCGGCTTTTATGCAGAGCATGAAGGTAAAGAGTTTTTCCCTCCTCTAAAAGAGTTCATGACATCTGGTCCTATTATGGTTCAGGTATTGGAAGGCGAAAATGCGATTGCACGTTACCGCGAGCTAATGGGTAAAACCAACCCAGAGGACGCGGCATGTGGCACTTTGCGTGCTGATTACGCACTCAGCATGCGTCACAATTCAGTTCATGGTTCCGATAGCCCTGAGTCTGCCGCTCGTGAAATTGAGTTTTTCTTCCCTGAATCAGAAGTTTTCTCTCGCTAACTCGTTCATGCATCACTTTTGCGTGATGATCTAGTTCGTAACAACCTCGGATTTGTCCGAGGTTTTTTATTCCGCGTTCTCCATTTCACCGGCGAGTTCATTCGTAATTATTCTCGAAGACGTTGGCTAATCTGAGCATCTTACAGGGGGGAAAGCTTAGTTAAGTGTGTTTGTTCTCACTGTTTTCTCTGTATCACTTCTACGCTTTTGCTGTCGGTTGTCTAATCATTATTCTCACCGTAAAGTCTGATTAAAATTTAATCGTTTTTATTTTAATGCCTTAGCAAACTCAGGGTCTTACACCCCTTGTTGTAGCTGCATAAAGGCTGTACAATTCGCGCCCTTATTCTTGTTTCAGTCATTGAGAGGCAACATGACCACTGAAAAAATCAATCTACTCGACTTTGATCGCAAAGGCATGCGTCAGTTTTTCGCGGAAGAACTTGGCGAGAAAGCGTTTCGTGCCGATCAGGTTATGAAGTGGATCTACCATTTCGGTGTAGATGACTTCGAAAAAATGACAAACATCAACAAGAAGCTGCGCGAAAAGCTTTTACACAAGTGTGAAATTAAAGCACCAACTGTAGCAGAAGCTCAGCATTCTTCAGACGGCACGATCAAGTGGGCAATGAAGGTTGGTGATCAGGATGTAGAAACGGTTTACATTCCAGAAGATGATCGCGCAACGCTTTGTGTATCTTCTCAAGTAGGTTGTGCATTGGAATGTAAGTTCTGCTCAACAGCACAGCAGGGCTTTAACCGTAACTTGAAAGTTTCAGAGATCATCGGTCAGGTGTGGCGTGCTGCACGTGAAATTGGTCTTGAGAAAGAAACAGGCCGTCGCCCAATTACGAACGTCGTGATGATGGGCATGGGTGAGCCGCTTCTTAATATGAAGAACTTGATTCCTGCATTGGAGTTAATGCTGGATGACCTTGGCTTTGGTTTGTCGAAGCGTCGCGTAACCGTATCAACATCAGGTGTCGTTTCTGGTCTTGATCAGATGACGGGCAAAATCGACGTTGCGTTAGCGATCTCTCTTCATGCGCCAAACGATAAGCTGCGTAGTGAAATCATGCCAATTAACGATCGTTGGGATATTCAAGATTTCCTAGCATCCGTTCGTCGTTACATTGCTTCATCGAATGCAAACCGTGGCAAGGTAACAGTCGAGTACGTGTTGCTTGATCATGTGAACGATGACATGGACCATGCTCGTGAACTGGCTGAATTGATGAAAGACACACCATGTAAGATTAACTTGATTCCGTTTAACCCGTACCCAGGTTCACCTTACAAGAAACCAAGTAACTCACGTATTGATCGCTTCCAAAAAACATTGATGCAATACGAGCACACAGTTACGGTTCGTAAAACACGTGGTGATGACATTGATGCCGCATGTGGTCAGTTGGTCGGTGATGTAATTGACCGAACTAAACGTACGGCAATGCTGAAAGCGTCACGCGGTGCCGATACCATTGAAGTGAAAGCTGTATAAACGACCGGAATTCAAAAATAGCCAGAGCCATTCGCTCTGGCTATTTTGTTTATTGTTTAGGACATTTTCGCCAAGATTTGGGACTATCACTCTTCAACCTAAGGTTATTTGGGTATAATTTCGAATTCCTTTGTCAAAGTTTGGACAAAAGCTTGAGCTATCTGTTAGTTTGAGTGTAAAGAGTTTTTGTCTTCGTTGCGCATTCGCTTATCATGATATGTAACACTAACGATGACACCGATAATTCTCAGCACTTTCTCACATACGTTTTGCTGATTTTTGCAAAACGGGTATTCGCACTCAGATCGCTGAGAGTTTCTTAAAATTATTATTTTTGGTTAACGCGTTTTGGCTAGCTATCTTTAAAGAGGCTTAAGAACAATAACGAAAATACATGACCACGTTAGCCACTAAAACAGATTAAATACCGCCATTATGACAGAACACGAAAATACGAATGAAGTGCCACTCTCTATTGAAGCTGGCACATTACTGAAAAACAAACGTGAATCCTTGGGAATGAGCCAAAAGCAAGTTGCCGACCGCCTGAGGCTTCGCATTTCTGTGATTGAAGATATTGAAAATAACCGATTTGAATCTCAACAAGTCGCGACATTTACGCGTGGTTACTTACGCTCTTACGCTAAATTCGTAGGTCTTGATGAGAAGGTGGTTTTGACGGCGTTAGAGCAGACTGCCGATGCTCAGCCTCAAGAGCAAGAAATTGAAATGCAAAGCTTCTCTCGTAAAACAAAAGACGAGAAGCACAATAGCCGTATTATGCTCCTTACTTGGGTTATCGGGCTAGTCATTATTGGCATTTCAGCTGCATGGTGGTGGCAAAACCAACAAGAGAATAGCCTAACTAAGGAAGTAACGGATTCAAGTGTTGAAGCGCCGCAGCCCACTGCTCAAGAATTAGCTGATATCGATTTGATGACGGCTGAAGAGTTAATCGCAAGCACTCCTGAAGAAGTTGCTTCAACTAATGAAGGTGTTGCTGAATTGACTGAAGCACCCGTTGAGCAAGGGGCGGATCCTTTGCTGACTGAAACTGAAAATACAACAAGCGTAGATTCTGAAGAACCTGTTGCCGTGATTGAAGCGGCGGAAGAGGAACAGCCTGCGCCAGTAGTACCTGAAGGCATGACACTTCTTACTATGAAGTTTAAAGCGGACTGTTGGATTCAAGTAAAAGACACCAATGGTAAAACGCTGGTAAGTGGTACTCATAAGCCAGGACAAGATGTAGAACTTACCGGAAAAGCGCCATTTAAAGTGATATTAGGCGCACCGGAAGGGGTTACAATGACATTTGCAAGTGAACCTGTCGACCTTTCTGGGTATACTTCAGGCAAAGTAGCTAGATTCACTCTACCGTTATAAAAAATTATGCAACACGAATCTCCAATTATTCGTCGTAAATCGACGCGTATTTATGTGGGTGATGTGCCAATTGGTGATGGTGCGCCAATTGCAGTACAGTCAATGACTAACACTCGCACGACTGACGTAGAAGCGACAGTCGCTCAAATCCGAGCACTAGAAAAAGTCGGCGCAGATATCGTTCGAGTTTCTGTACCTACGATGGACGCAGCAGAAGCTTTCAAACTGATTAAACAGCAAGTTTCTGTACCATTAGTGGCTGATATTCATTTCGACTATCGTATCGCGCTGAAAGTGGCGGAGTACGGAGTTGACTGTTTACGTATCAACCCAGGTAACATCGGCAATGAAGAGCGCATTCGCGCTGTTGTTGATTGCGCTCGCGATAAAAATATCCCGATCCGTATTGGTGTCAATGGTGGATCTTTGGAAAAAGATCTACAGATGAAATACGGTGAGCCTACGCCAGAAGCCTTGGTTGAATCGGCGATGCGTCACGTAGATCATCTCGATCGTCTTAACTTTG
The DNA here is from genome assembly GCF_033340055.1 of Vibrio sp. 1580. Taxonomy (NCBI): domain Bacteria; kingdom Pseudomonadati; phylum Pseudomonadota; class Gammaproteobacteria; order Vibrionales; family Vibrionaceae; genus Vibrio; species Vibrio sp. 1580. The sequence continues at coordinate 189,746 of NZ_JAWOVT010000009.1, read as the reverse complement.
ACCAATTTAAAGTTAGCGTGAAAGCTTCAGACGTTTTTCTTGCGGTGGATTCATATCGTCTGCTGGCGAAGAAAATCGATCAGCCTCTTCATTTAGGTATCACAGAGGCGGGTGGTGCTCGAGCTGGCGCTGTTAAGTCATCTGTTGGCTTAGGTATGCTGTTATCTGAAGGGATAGGCGATACGCTGCGTATCTCTTTGGCTGCCGATCCAGTTGAAGAAATCAAAGTCGGTTTCGACATCCTTAAATCTCTGCGCATTCGCTCTCGAGGCATCAACTTTATTGCGTGCCCAAGCTGCTCACGCCAAGAATTCGATGTGATTGGTACGGTGAATGCACTGGAGCAACGTTTAGAAGACATCATCACGCCAATGGATGTGTCTATCATCGGTTGTGTGGTAAACGGCCCTGGTGAAGCAGAAGTTTCTCACTTAGGTCTAGCAGGTAGTAACAAGAAGAGCGCATTCTACGAAGATGGTAAACGCCAGAAAGAGCGCTTTGATAACGATGACCTTGTGAATAAGCTAGAAGCTAAGATCCGTGCGAAAGCAGCTATGATGAATGGCGAAAACCGCATCGAAGTTAAAGTACAAGATTAATCTCAACGAGAATTACGGTAAGTATTGTGGCAAAAACAATTCAAGCAATTCGAGGCATGAACGATTGCCTCCCAACTCAGTCGCCACTGTGGCAAAAACTAGAAAACACAGTGAAAAATGTAATTAGCGCATACGGTTATAACGAAGTGCGCATGCCAATCGTTGAAGAAACAAACCTATTCAGCCGCGCTGTTGGTGAAGAAACAGACGTCGTTTCAAAAGAAATGTACACCTTTGATGACCGTAACGGCGACAGCCTAACACTTCGCCCTGAAGGTACGGCGGGTTGTGTACGTTCATGTATTCAAAACAGCCTTATCAACCGTGATGAACAGCGTCTGTGGTACATGGGGCCTATGTTCCGCCATGAACGTCCGCAGAAAGGTCGTTACCGTCAATTCCACCAGTGTGGTGTTGAGGTGTTTGGTCTAAATGGTCCAGATGTTGATGCAGAGCTTATCATGATGACGGCGCGTTTATGGCGTGAGCTAGGTATCAATGAACATGTTCGTCTTGAGCTGAACTCTATCGGTTCTCAAGAAGACCGCGCAGACTACCGTACTGCACTGGTTGCATTCCTTGAGCAACATATTGATGTGCTAGATGAAGATTGTAAGCGTCGCATGCACACGAACCCACTGCGTGTTCTGGATACGAAGAACCCAGACGTTCAAGCTATTTTAGGTGATGCGCCTCGCCTTTCAGATTACTTGGGTGAAGAATCTAAAGCACACTTCGCAGGTCTATGTGAACTTTTAGACGCTGCAGGTATCAAATACACAGTTAACGAACGTCTAGTTCGTGGTCTGGATTACTACAATCGCACGGTATTTGAGTGGATCACTGAGAGCCTAGGTGCTCAAGGCACTGTATGTGGCGGTGGTCGTTACGATGGCCTTGTAGAGCAATTAGGTGGTAAACCAACACCAGCGGTTGGCTTTGCAATGGGCCTAGAGCGTCTAGTACTGATGCTAGAAACGTTGGAACTGACAGACGTTCGTCGCAGTGTTGACGTGTACGTAGTCACTGCGGGTGAAGGCACCATGATGGCAGGAATGAAGCTAGCAGAACAGCTTCGCGAGTCTGTTCCAGGCGTTCGTGTGATGAATCACTTCGGTGGCGGTAACTTCAAGAAACAGTTTAAACGCGCAGACAAAGTTGGTGCTGTTGTAGCATTGGTTCTGGGCGAAAACGAAGTTGCGGATAACACTGTAGTACTGAAAGACTTAGCTGGTGGTGAGCAAGAGACTTACAACCAAGCAGAAGTTGCAGAAAAGATCGCAGCACTGATTTAAGTCTTTTAGTAATCTAACAAAATTACATCCTAGTTCGTAAGCTAAGGCTCCCAAATGTGGAGCCTTTAAACGAAATAGGAACAATGGCAGCTAAGCTGCCATTTACATGTTTTAAGAGGACAGGAAGTGGAACTTTACGATACTGAAGAACAACAAGTTGAAGCCATTAAAGACTGGTGGAAGGAAAACGGCAAAGCCGTCATCATCGGTGCGGTTGTTGGTTTAGGTGGTCTATTTGGCTGGCGTTACTACCAGGATTCTGTGATTCAGGCGAGTGAAGCAGCTTCTCAAAGCTACACGACAGCAATGAATGCTTTGCAAGACAAAGGCACTGATGCTCAAGCTGACGTGAAAGCTTTCATTGAGTCAAATGAAGTAAAAGAATATTCAGTATTGGCTGCACTACAACTTGCTAAAGCACAAGTTGAAGCTCAAGACCTTTCTGCTGCATTGGAGCAACTGAAGTGGGCGCAAAGCAACACTCAAGATGCTGCGTTGTTACCATTGATTAGTTACCGCATTGCGCGTATTGAGACGGAAATGGGTAACTTCGACGCTGCAACGGCAGAGCTAAGTAACGTCACTGATACAGCATGGACAGGTCGTATTGCTGAACTTCGTGGCGATATTGCGATTCGCCAAGGTGACAAAGATGCTGCGTACGCTGCGTATACTGAAGCTCAGCAAGCGGCAGATGCAAGCCCGACACTACAAATGAAATTGGACGATCTGGCGAAATAAGGACCGCATTGGATGAAAAGAGTCTTTAAGAAAGCCTTGCTAGGGGCGTTAACAATGGGAGTACTTGCCGGTTGTGCAGGTGAGAAAGACACCATTGTAATGGCGCCACTACCTCAGGTAGACAGTCAGTTTACAACCAGTAGTGAGTGGAGCACGTCGGTTGGCGATGGTGTCGGTCATTACTTTTCAAAGCTATCCCCTGTATTTGCGAATGATACATTGTTCGTGGCAAGTCGTGATGGCTTAGTAAAAGCGCTCGATCCTGAGAATGGTAAACAACGTTGGCAAACGGACCTAGAAGAAGATGTCATTGCTCGTCTCTCTGGTGGTATCACAGCGGCATACGGAAACCTTTACATTGGCTCTGAGAATGGTGAAGTCATCTCTCTTGACCAAGAAACAGGTGAAATTGTTTGGCGTGTAAAAGTTGGTGGTGAGGTACTGGCGAAGCCAGTTGCAGATTCAGGCCTTATTATCATCAATACTAGCCGAGGCATGTTGATTGCCCTTAATGAGAGTACAGGTGAGCAACGCTGGGCATTGAGTACAGAAGTGCCGAACCTAACTTTACGTGGCGACAGTACTCCGACTGCAATTGGCGGCGGTGTATTTTGGGGAACGGCAAATGGCCGACTCGCAGCTGCTATCGTTGAGCGTGGTCAGTTGATTTGGCAACAGCCTGTTGGTACGCCAAAAGGCGCGACAGAAATTGATCGTTTGGTTGACGTTGATTCATCGCCAATTGTGCTAGGCGGTACTCTTTTCACCATTGGATACAATGGTCAACTTATCGCCATTGACTTGCGTTCAGCGAACCCGATTTGGAAGCGTAATTACTCATCTGCGACAGACATTTCTACAGATGGTAGTCGCATCTTTGTGATAACGGAAAAAGATCATGTTGTTGCCGTTGATTCACGAAGCGGGACTGAGTTGTGGGAAAACAGCTTGCTTGAGCACCGACAACTTACAGCGCCAGTTATTGTTGGCAATTATCTCGTTGTCGGTGACACGCTTGGTTACCTTCACTGGATGGATCGTTCAACGGGCGAATTTGTTGCGCAGCAGTTTGTCGATGATAGTGGCTTGGCAGTTGGCCCGACGTTATTGTCGGATGGTTATGTGATTACAACTCGCAACGGCGATGTAAAGAAACTAACCATTAACGAATAATATCGTGATATAATTCACATTCGGCTCCTGGCTGGTGACAGCTAGGAGCCGTTTTGTTGTTTGAATTTATTAACCCTGACGTGGTTATAGGTAAAAAGCTGGTTTGATTTGGCATCGAGCAAGTCGTTACCTATAACTACAGAAGAAAGATTATTGTAGAGGTTGTTATGGTACCTGTTGTAGCTCTAGTAGGGCGTCCGAACGTAGGTAAATCTACACTATTTAACCGATTGACTCGCACTCGTGACGCGTTGGTTGCGGACTTTCCAGGCCTAACGCGAGACCGTAAATATGGCCAGGCGAGACTTGGTGAAGAGCACGAATTCATTGTGATTGATACTGGTGGTATCGATGGCACAGAAGAAGGCGTGGAAACAAAGATGGCAGAACAGTCATTAGCCGCGATTGATGAGGCTGATGTTGTATTGTTCCTTGTTGACGGTCGTGCTGGTCTGACACCTTCAGATGAAGCAATTGCTGCGCATCTGCGTAAAATTGAAAAGCCAGCGATGCTGGTAGTAAACAAAATCGATGGTATTGATGCCGATGCGGCGTGTGCTGATTTTTGGCAGCTCGGCGTGGATGATATGTACCAGATTGCGGCTGCTCATGGCCGTGGTGTGACCGCTTTGCTTGAGCGTGCTTTATCTCCATTCTTTGATGATCTACTAACAAGTGAATCTGAAGAAGGTGAGATTGAAGACCTGACTGGATTCGAAGACGAAGAGCCTCTTGTTGAAGATTACACTGAAGAAGACGCAGAAGCTGAATTCAAACGCCTTCAAGAGCAGCCGATTAAGTTGGCGATCATCGGTCGTCCTAACGTAGGCAAATCGACACTGACTAACCGTATTCTGGGTGAAGAACGTGTGGTTGTATACGATATGCCTGGTACAACGCGCGATTCTATCTACATCCCGATGGAGCGTGATGGACGCGAATACGTACTAATTGACACCGCAGGTGTTCGTCGTCGTGGTCGTATCAATGAAACGGTTGAAAAGTTCTCTGTTGTTAAGACGCTGAAAGCGGTAGAAGATGCAAACGTCGTTCTACTGGTGATTGATGCTCGTGAAAATATTTCAGACCAAGACCTAAGCTTGCTTGGTTTTGCACTGAATGCTGGCCGCTCAATTGTCATCGCCGTTAACAAGTGGGATGGTCTAGACAGTGACGTGAAAGAAAGCGTGAAGAAAGAACTGGACCGCCGTCTAGGATTCGTCGACTTCTCGCGTATCCACTTTATCTCTGCGCTGCACGGTACTGGCGTTGGTCACTTGTTTGAATCTATCCAAGAAGCATATAACTCGGCGACAACGCGTGTGGGTACGTCAGTACTGACGCGTATCATGAAGATGGCTGTGGATGATCACCAACCGCCAATGGTTCGTGGTCGTCGTATCAAACTCAAATACGCACACGCAGGTGGTTACAACCCACCGATCGTTGTTATCCACGGTAACATGGTTCGTGAATTGCCAGATTCGTATAAACGTTATCTGATGAACTACTTCCGTAAGTCTCTGGAAATTATGGGAACACCGATTCGCATTAACTTCCACAACAGTGATAACCCATACGAGAACCGTACGAATAAGCTTACGCTATCACAAGAGCGTAAACGTAAGCGTATGATGTCGATGGTGAAAAACCGCAATAAATAATGAAATTCGAATACCCAAGTTTCTACTTGGGTATTTTTTTATCAAAAGTAATCGTAAAAATGACTATCACAGCAACAAAGACTCGTTTTTGTCATCAAACATGGCAATTAGAAGCACAAATACAGCTCGTTCAATATACGGAAGAAGTGACTTACGTTATTACAGATGTCACGCCGTTCCATCCCGTTAGTCACATATGGCCGGATCACCCTGCAGACAAAGGAACGTTGAAGGTGAATGGGGCTGAGCATGACGTAGTAGATTGCCAAGTTGGGGCAGTGGAGCAGGAAAGTGGTGCTCTGTATGTGGGTAGTGACATCCCTGTAAAGCGTGATGCTGAAGGTTGGGTGTTTGTCGTCGTGCATGTTTTATCACGTACGGAATCACTTGTTACTGATGATTTGGTGACATTGGCGGTAGATAAGGATTACCAACGCGCTTTGAGTCGAGGCCACACTGCAGGACACTTAGCGTATTTGGCGTTGAATAAAGTACTAGCGGAAGACTATTGGCGAAAAGACGCAGACCGCAAAGACCCACATGGTTATTATGACTTTAATAGCTATGCACAAGTTACGAGTTATGTTACTCCAGACAAGTGCCTCGATACGTACCGTTTAGGCAAAACACTCCGTAAAAGAGGATTAAACAGTGCAGATATGCTGAATGACCTCCAGGCGATTGCAAAAAAAGTGAATAGCCAACTTGTGGAATGGCTTCGACGAGATGCGATGATCACCATGGAATGCCACGGTGACAGATTAACGGATTCTCGCTATTGGAAGTGCGATTTAGGGGAAGGTCAATTAGCGGTAATCCCTTGTGGTGGAACGCATGCGAGCCATTTAAATGAGTTTGCTTTTATCCAAGTTAAACTCGTTGAGCTCGACGCTCAAACTATCGAAATGCACACCAATGTAAACACTGCTTTCTGAATAAGATCTTTTTATTAAATTCTAATTTTACGTTTAATTAAATTGCTATAAGGTTTTTTATTCTGTCTTAAATTGGAATGCAGAATATGTAACTTATGCTTTCGGTGTGTGGTTATATAAATATTCTTTTAAGGGGTGATCGCTGATCAAGGAGTAAATATCAGACGATCAGTATAAGATCCTACGTATCAAGTATGGTTAACGCCTCGTGAAACTTGTTGGGGCGGTGATGAAGATCAACACACTTGTTCGTTATTTTGAGTAGCATGCGTTACTCGAAATTGCTTAGTTTAGAGAGAGGAACGGGATATGCAGCAGAACATTTGCCCGACTTGCAATGTCGAACTGGAATGGACAGGACAATACCATTGTGCACAGTGTGAATCGGATTTTAAAAAGGTAGGTTTTTGCCCTGATTGTGAGGCGGAGCTGGAGAAGCTGCAAGCATGCGGTGCTGCGAGTTACTTTTGTAATGTGTGTAATGAACTCAAATCAAAATCACGTGTCCGATTTGAGTTCCAGAAAGTCAGTTAACCAGAGTTTGTATTCAGTTAACGGTAGAACGAACGTCACCTTCGGCTAACCGGGTAATCAATACATCTCCCGACTTTACATCTGAAGATTGCGTAATTACTTTACCTTGCTCAGTTTGAGTAATTGAGTAACCTCGTTTCAATGTCGCTAGTGGGCTGACGGTGTCCAACTTTTCTGCGGCAATCGCGAGTTGATGGCGCATAGTCAGTAATTTGCGATCCATTGCATCCATGAGCTTTTGCTCAACACGTTCTAGCTTCGACTTCTGCTCGGCAAGGCGTGTTACAGGAGAATTTAATTGCAGCCGATAATGTTGACGCTCGATTCGCTGTTGACGCAAGGCAATAAAACGACTCATCGCTCGCTGTAAGCGCATGTCCAACTCATCTAACTGTTGCGTCTGACGTTGCAAGCGATAGCTTGGGTGCTGTCTCTCTAGACGGTGCACTAATTGAGCAGATTGCTGCTTTTGTTGTGCTAGGTAGTAACGCATCGCGCTCGCTAACTTATGCTGGCGGGTAACTAAAGCTTGATCTTTGTGGCTGTTATCACGGCTTACTAGCTCAGCGGCTGCTGATGGAGTAGGCGCGCGTACGTCGGCGACAAAATCAGCTATTGTCACGTCAACTTCATGTCCAACGGCGCTAATAATAGGAATTTGGCTTGCTGCAATCGTGCGAGCTAATATCTCGTTGTTAAAGCACCATAAGTCTTCTAATGAACCACCACCTCGGCCCACAATTAGTACATCACATTCATCACGGCTGTTAGCGCGACCAATGGCTTGTGCAATTTGAATGGCTGCGTCCTCACCTTGTACCACTGTCGGATAAATCACAACAGGTAGGGAAGGATCACGACGTTTCAATACGTCTAAGATATCGTAAAGCGCGGCACCAGTTTTCGATGTGATGACGCCAACACGTTTAGGGTGCTCAGGCAAAGATTGCTTATTGATTTGCGCGAACAACCCTTCTGCTGCAAGCTTCATTTTCAGCTCTTCAAACTCTTGTTGAAGACGGCCATCACCTTCCGGTTGCATGCTTTCGATGATCAATTGGTAGTCACCGCGAGGCTCATAAAGAGACAGACGAGCTTTTACTAGGACTTGATTACCGTTAGCGGGTTTGAAAGTAACGCGGCGATTGTTACCACGAAACATGGCACATTTAACTTGAGCGCGAGAGTCTTTAAGAGTGAGGTACCAGTGACCAGAGACAGGAGCTGAAAAGTTGGATATCTCTCCGACGAGCCAAACGATCCCCATTTCGTTTTCAAGGAGTAAACGAACTTCTGCGTTGAGACGAGAAACAGTAAAGATGTTTTGATTGGTCTTGGAGAGCACAGCTAATCTCTTAGACGTGAGTATGGAAATTAGCGGCAATATAATACATAGCAAGGGGGTAATTGCAAGAAAAAAATTAAAAAATTTGTGGTCAAGCGATTGCGTTAACCGTATAATCCCTCCGCAATATCTAATCCAAATGTAGCTAGTTGCTAACGCAGGTTACCCTCATTATGCGAAACGATGAGATTGGATTGTTCTTTTTACTCCTCTAATTGTGAGATATTGCAAATGCTAAGAATTGCCAAAGAAGCGCTGACATTCGATGACGTACTACTTGTGCCAGCACACTCCACCGTTCTCCCAAACACAGCTGATCTTCGCACTCAGCTAACTAAGAACATCACCCTAAACATCCCAATGATTTCAGCGTCTATGGACACTGTTACTGAAGCTCGTCTAGCAATTGCGCTAGCGCAAGAGGGTGGCATTGGCTTTATCCACAAGAACATGTCTATTGAGCAGCAGGCAGCCGAAGTTCGTAAAGTTAAGAAGTTCGAAGCTGGTATGGTAACTGACGCGGTTACTGTAAACCCTGATGCGACCATCGCTGATGTTGTTGCACTCACTGAAAAGCATGGTTTTGCAGGTTTCCCTGTTGTCACTGAGAGCAATGAGCTTGTTGGTATTATCACTGGTCGTGACGTTCGTTTTGTGACGGACCTTTCTAAGAAAGTATCTTCAGTAATGACGCCAAAAGAGAAGTTGGCAGCAGTTAAAGAAGGTGCAACACGAGAAGAAGTGCAAGAGAAAATGCACGAAGCTCGTGTAGAGAAAGTATTGGTTGTGAATGATGAGTTCCAACTAACCGGTATGATTACTGCGAAAGACTTCCACAAAGCAGAACGTAAACCAAACGCATGTAAAGATGAGCGTGGTCGCCTACGTGTTGGCGCAGCCGTTGGTGCTGGCGCTGGTAACGAAGAGCGTGTTGCTGCTCTAGTTGAAGCAGGCGTTGACATTCTACTTATCGACTCTTCACACGGACATTCTGAAGGTGTACTAAACCGCATCCGCGAAACTCGCGCTGCTTACCCAGATCTAGACATCATCGGTGGTAACGTAGCAACAGGTGCTGGTGCTAAAGCACTAATCGAAGCTGGCGTAAGCGCAGTGAAAGTGGGTATCGGCCCTGGTTCTATCTGTACAACTCGTATTGTAACGGGTGTGGGAGTTCCACAAATCACTGCAATCGCAGATGCGGCAGAAGTGGCTAATGATTATGGTATTCCGGTTATTGCTGACGGTGGTATCCGTTTCTCAGGTGATATCTGTAAAGCAATCGTAGCTGGCGCATCATGTGTGATGGTTGGTTCTATGTTTGCAGGTACTGAAGAAGCGCCGGGTGAAGTGATTCTATACAACGGCCGTTCTTACAAGTCTTACCGTGGCATGGGTTCTCTTGGTGCTATGTCTCAAGGTTCTTCTGACCGTTACTTCCAGTCTGACAACGCAGCGGACAAGCTAGTACCAGAAGGTATCGAAGGTCGTATCGCATACAAAGGCCGTCTAAAAGAGATCGTACACCAACAAATGGGTGGTCTACGTTCAAGCATGGGTCTAACTGGTTCTGCAACTATCGAAGATATGCGTACGAAAGCTGAATTTGTACGTATCTCTGGTGCTGGTATGCAAGAGTCTCATGTACACGATGTTCAAATTACTAAGGAAGCACCGAACTACCGTCTAGGGAACTAATTACCTAACGGAAACGTTTGCTTTTTCCTTGAAGCATTAAGAAGAGGCGAGTACACTCGCCTCGGTTTTAATCACTTAGCCTTAAAAAGACTGCTCAAAATGACTAAAAATATCCATGACCAACGTATTCTGATCTTGGACTTCGGTTCTCAGTACACTCAATTAGTAGCACGCCGCGTACGTGAAATCGGCGTTTACTGTGAACTATGGAGCTGGGATGTAGAAGAAGCGGATATTCGCGAATTCAACCCAGATGGCATTATCCTATCTGGCGGTCCAGAAAGCGTAACGGAAGAGAACTCTCCACGCGCGCCTCAATATGTGTTTGATTCTGGTGTTCCTTTGCTTGGCGTATGTTACGGCATGCAAACCATGGCGGAACAGCTAGGAGGCAAAGTGGCGGGCTCTAACGAACGTGAGTTTGGCTACGCTCAGGTTAAAGTTTCTGGTGAATGTGCTCTATTTAAAGACCTTGAAGCAACTCAAGACGTTTGGATGAGCCATGGCGACAAAGTAGTAGAGATCCCAGCCGATTTCGTAAAAGTTGGTGAGACAGACACTTGTCCTTACGCTGCGATGGCGAATGAAGAGAAGAAATACTACGGCGTTCAGTTCCACCCAGAAGTGACACACACAAAAGGTGGCCTACAAATGCTTGAGAACTTTGTTCTTGGCGTATGTGGCTGTGAACGTCTATGGACTTCTGAATCTATCATCGAAGACGCGGTTGCTCGTATTAAAGAGCAAGTGGGTGACGACGAAGTTATCCTAGGTCTATCTGGTGGTGTTGATTCATCGGTAGTTGCGATGCTGGTTCACCGCGCAATCGGCGACAAGCTAACGTGTGTATTTGTTGATAACGGTCTACTTCGTCTAAACGAAGGTCAACAAGTTATGGATATGTTCGGCGACCAATTTGGTTTGAACATTATCAAAGTTGACGCTGAAGAACGCTTCCTCAAAGCACTTGAAGGCAAGTCTGACCCAGAAGAGAAGCGTAAGACTATCGGTCACGTATTCGTAGATGTATTCGATGAAGAGTCTAAGAAGCTGAAAAACGCGAAATGGCTAGCTCAAGGTACGATTTACCCTGATGTAATCGAGTCAGCTGCATCTAAGACTGGTAAAGCGCACGTGATCAAATCGCACCACAACGTGGGCGGTCTTCCAGATGACATGGAAATGGGTCTTGTTGAGCCACTACGTGAGCTGTTCAAAGATGAAGTACGTAAGATTGGTCTAGAGCTAGGCCTGCCTTATAACATGCTTTACCGCCACCCATTCCCAGGTCCAGGTCTAGGTGTTCGTGTTCTTGGTGAAATCAAGAAAGAATACTGTGACTTGCTACGTCGTGCTGATGCTATCTTTATTGAAGAGCTTCACGCTGCAGACCTATATGACAAAGTATCTCAAGCGTTCACGGTATTCCTACCAGTTCGTTCTGTTGGTGTAATGGGCGATGGCCGTAAATACGACTGGGTTGTATCACTGCGTGCAGTAGAAACCATCGACTTTATGACGGCACACTGGGCGCACCTACCATACGACTTCCTAGGTAAGGTATCTAACCGTATTATCAACGAAGTTGATGGCATTTCTCGTGTTGTTTACGACATTTCTGGTAAGCCACCAGCGACTATCGAGTGGGAATAATTTTCCTCTAGACAGTTGAGTTTATAAGAACCAGCCTTCGGGCTGGTTTTTTTGTACTTCAAGTTTGTGAAGAGGTGGCTCAACTTTTTTGTGAGAGATATATACATGCGGTTAAATTAAATATATATTCATTTTAATTGTTTAATTATCATAAATGGTATTGCTATGGAACAGGCTGACGTTACCTCTCTCATTCCCATCCTTATTACTCTTTTCCTCGCGCTGACCACAAGAAATGTCGTTGTTGGTTTATTCGCCGGTGTGGTGAGTGGTGTCGCTATGCTTGAAGGGACATTTGTCGAAAAAGGGCCACTAGACTCGTTTAGTGCATTGATGAAAAGCTATCTACTGCCGCAATTAACTGACAGCTACAATGCGGGCGTCATTTTGCTCTTGGTCTTTATTGGTGGCTTTGTTGCCTTGATGGAGAAATCTGGCGGTGGTGTGGCGTTTGCTAAAAAGGTCACTCAATGGGTGGCGAGTAAGTGCCAAGCTCAACTGTCCGCATGGTTCGGTGGTGTGGTTATTTTCTTCTCTGACCTTGGTACACCGTTGATTGTTGGTCCTGTTTTTCGCCCTTTATTTGATAAGTTAAAAGTATCACGCCAAAAATTAGCTTTTATTATCGACTCTACTTCCTCTCCCGTCGCAATCTTGATCCCTTTTATCGGATGGGGCGTTTACATCATGGGATTGATTCAAAAAGAGTTTACTGCCCTGAATGTCAGTATGAGTGATTGGGATGCTTTCATTGGCGCGATCCCGTATCAGTTTTACGCCTTTCTTGCGATCGCGATTGTGCCGATTGTCTCTTTCTTCAAATTAGATTTCGGACCGATGGCGAAGGCTGAGCAGTTAGCAGAACAGGGCTCCGACTTTGGGAAAGTACAGGAGTCTATGAATGTGTTTACGCATAAAAATGCAAAATCCAGTTTTGTATGGGCGCCTTTGCTCGTTATGCTGGTGGTTCTATGTACCATCCTCGTGCCACACGGTTTTCCATTTCAAAAAGTGGCAGGATCAACGTTTAGGGCTGCACTTTCTTCTGCATATTTCTTCGCTGCCTTCACTTTAATTGCGCTGATGGCGTTTTATGGCGTAAGAAAGCTTTCGGATGGTATTCAGGTTTATCTGAAAGGGATGTCAAACATGATGTCAGTGGCGGTGATTCTGGTATTGGCTTGGGCGCTTAGCTCGGTTGGGAAAGAATTAGGTGCAGCTGCATACATTGCTGAACAAGCTCAAGCCGGTTTCCCTTACTGGTTATTGCCAGCGGTTGCGTTTTTACTGGCCGGTATTATCTCGTTCGCTACGGGATCATCTTGGGGGACGTTTGCCATCATGATGCCATTAGTGATCCCAACTGCCGTCGCGATTGATGCACCACTGTTGGTTTGTATTGGTGCGGTATTATCTGGTGGCTTGTTTGGCGATCACTGTTCTCCCATCTCTGAAACTACGATTTTGTCGTCGACAGGAGCGGGGTGTGAACAATATGAGCACTTCCGTACACAATTGCCTTACGCATTACTCAATGGAATGATCGCATTGGGGTGTTTTCTTTTAGCTGGAATCAACGCCTCACCAGTGATTGTGCTTGCCGCAATTATTTCTCAGTGTGTGGTTTATTTTGTGCTGTCTAAACAAAAGTCAACCGCGAAGCTAGAGGTGGTTTCGGCAGAACAATAAAGAGAGAAACATCACAAAGCGGAGGCTCACAGGGTCTCCGCTTTTCTTTTGAGTCAAGGTAACATTTTTCTTGTGACAAAATGTGTGTGAGGACTTATTTATTCATTTTGTCTCGCAGAATCAACGTACTTGGCTCGGTGTTTCGTATATATGATCCACTATATGTCTAGTTATTCCTCGTATATTGTATTGTTGAAATCCGGAGACTAGACATGTTTGCACTCAAACATCTTCCTCTTGCATTGAGTTGTGTCTTAGCAGCACAAGTGAATGCGAGTATGAATATTCAGCCCGATCCGCAAAATCCGAATGGTTATGTTATTGCTCGTGGTGACGTTCAAGCCGTAGAGCAAAGCAAAACTTCTGATCCTATGTATGCCATTTGGTCACAAGCATTAGAGACACGCCCGAACTCAGTGGTTGAAGCGATTGTACCAGGGGCGACAACCAACCCAGAAAACGTGAAGCGTGTAGAGCGTGTATTCCCCGAAAGTGAGTGGGACTTCCTGACTCAAATGGCGGCACCTGAATACACTTACACGCGTTTCCTACGTGCAATTGGTAAGTTCCCTGCATTCTGTGGTGAGTACACAGACGGTCGTGATTCGGATGCAATTTGTAAAAAATCGATCGTGACAGCGTTTGCTCACTTTGCACAAGAAACCGGTGGCCATATTTCGATTGATAACGTATCGGATAATCCGCTAGGGTTGGAAGAGTGGCAGCAAGCTTTGGTTCATGTGCGAGAAATGGGATGGTCTGAAGGGCAAGAAGGTTACACAACAGGTTGTGGTCAAAATGACTGGCAAAATAAGCGTTGGCCATGTGAACCAGGACAAGGTTATTTTGGACGTGGTGCTAAACAGCTTTCTTACCATTTTAACTATGGCGCGTTCTCTGAAGTGATGTTTGATGGCGATGCATCTGTATTGCTGAAAAATCCAGGCTTGGTTGCGGATTCATGGCTGAACTTAGCATCGGCTATCTGGTTCTTCCTAACCCCACAAGCACCGAAACCTGCAATGCTACATGTGATTGACCGTACTTGGGTGCCTTCACAGCGTGAGCTTGATGCTGGCATTGGTTACGGCTTTGGTACCACCATCAACGTGATCAATGGTGGTATTGAGTGTGGTGAGCAAAACAAGGATAAAGGTCAACCTGTTAACCGTATTCGCTATTGGGAAGGACTTGCCGCTCATTATCAAATTCCAATTGAAGCCGATGAGACCAATACCTGTTGGCAGCAGACGCCTTACGGCAGCTTAAATCTGAATGGTGCGACAGACGTGTTGTACACCAACTGGGATGGGAACTGGAAATACTACTCAGATCGTCCTGGAGGTCACTCATTTGAATGTGAGCTTGTTGGTTTCCAAACGGCTTATTCTGCGCTAGTTGCGGGTGATTATGAGAAATGTGTAACTAACTTCTACCAATCTCATGCGGGTTGGCCAGAAGTTCGTGTAGTTGACAAGTTAGACCCAGTGGATCCGGTCGATCCGCCTGTAGGTGGCGTGGCAGCTTGGGATTCTGGCAAAGTATATAACACGGGTGATCAAGTTTCTTACCAAGGTGCTGTTTACGAAGCGAAATGGTGGTCACAAGGTAATGAGCCAACGAAAGGAGACCCGTGGAAGCTGGTTTCAGGCACTCCTACGGAGCCGCCTACAACGGAACCTGAACCACCGGTGACTGAGCCAGAGCCGCCCGTCACAGAACCTGAGCCGCCAGTAACCGAGCCAGAACCACCAGTTACAGGCAATTTTATTCAGTGGGAGCCGGGTGTAACGCAAGTCGCTAACGGCGATAAAGTGACGTACCAAAACAAATGTTTTGTCGCAAAAAATGGCCCTGGAGTATGGGAAAGCCCAACGCAAAGCAACTGGTTCTGGGACGAGATTTCTTGTCAGTGATCGAGTAAAAAACAACCTAACCATCTATAAAGACTCTGCTTTTTTGCAGGGTCTTTTTTTATATATGTAGTGGTTTATTTATGGAATCTAAGTTTTCAATAACAGCTTTTCTCTTTTGTTCTGCAGCCCATTAAAATTCGCGCGCATTTTTTATCAACATTTTTGAAAAAAGGTATTTGTACATGTCGACAAAACTGGCTAACCCAGCACCGCTAGGTCTAATGGGTTTCGGTATGACCACTATTCTGCTCAATATTCATAATGCAGGATTTTTCCCAATTGACTCTATGATCCTAGCGATGGGCATCTTTTACGGTGGCCTTAGCCAAGTAATCGTTGGCATCATGTGCTTTAAACGCGGTGATACGTTCGGCACAACTGCGTTTACTTCTTACGGTCTATTTTGGCTAACATTGGTTGGTCTAATCGTAATGCCTCACATGGGGCTTCCTGCAAGCCCTGCAAGCTTTATGGGTTGGTACCTAGCGCTTTGGGGCATCTTCACTGGTTTCATGTTCATTGGTTCTCTATGTTACCCAACAGCGAAGCAAGTGGTATTTGGCTCTCTAACTATCCTGTTCTTCTTGCTTGCTGCTCGTGATTTCACTGGTAGCGAAGTGATCGGTGCTATCGCTGGCTTCGAGGGTATCTTCTGTGGCGCAAGTGCAATTTACTTCGCAATGGCACAAGTACTGAACAACGAATTTGGTCGTGAAGTATTACCTGTCGGTAAAGCAAAAATCGCTCGTAAAGTTGAAGCGGTTATCGCCTAAGCTGCTACTCATAATGAAGAAAGGGGGATTAACCATTGGTTAATCCCCCTTTTTTATGTCCTCAATCGGACCACTGCTTTTTCTTATTTATGTGATAACGCTATGTTGATGGTTGCTCAACAGTTTCTGCGCTATTGCTGTCTGCCGTTGGTGCTTTACCCGTTTTACGTCGGTACTTATCTTCCCAGTAATCTGCGCCTTTAATGCCCAGTGCAACAGGGTTAAATGTAAAATCGGTCACACCACGTTTTTGTTGCTCTTCGTAGTCGTTCAGTGCTTTGAGTGCAGGCTTCGACATAAAGAAGATGATCAAAATACCGATGATGTTTAGCCACGCCATCAGTCCTACGCCTACATCACCCATCGCCCATGCTAAGTTGGCGGTTTTCACGGTTCCGTAGAACACGGATGAAATAATGATGACTTTCAGAATAAACATCAGTCCATTTACTTTGAACGTACGACGAATGTAAGCAATGTTCGTTTCTGCAATGTAGTAGTAAGCCAGAATGGTCGTAAACGCGAAGAAGAATAGAGCGATTGCGATGAATGGTTTACCCACGCCAGGTAGTGCGCTTTCGATCGCCATCTGTGTAAACACAGGACCATTTGCACCAATATCCGCTGGTAGGTTTTGAACCAGGAATGTACCTTCAATCGCACCATTTACGTTGTACGCGCCAGTGATAAGAATCATGAACGCGGTTGCTGAACACACAAGTAGTGTATCGATGTAAATAGAGAAAGATTGAACAAGACCTTGCTGAGCTGGGTGATCAACACTCGCTGCTGCTGCTGCGTGAGGACCAGTACCTTGACCTGCTTCGTTGGAGTAGACACCACGTTTTACACCCCAGCCGATTGCTGCACCAACGCCAGCCATTGGTGTGAACGCGTCACCAATGATCATGCCGAAAATGCGTGGAACCTCACCAATGTTTAGAAGGATGATGACAAACGCAGTAATGATGTAAGCTAACGCCATAAATGGCACAACGACTTGGGTAAAGTTCGCGATACGCTTTACGCCACCAAAAATGATGAAAGCCAAAATGACACAAACAACCGTACCAGTGAAAATTTTAGCAAAACTGAAGGTACCAATAGCGGTTTCAATCATGTCACCTGAGCCAAATGCGGCTTCTACTGCGTTACCGATACTGTTCGATTGAACGCCAGGAAGTAGAACACCACAAGCAAAGATGGTCGCGATAGCAAAGATCCAAGCGTACCATTTTTGTCCCATTGCTTTCTCAATATAGTAAGCAGGGCCACCACGGAACTCGCCTTCGTCTTCTTCTTTATAAATTTGTGCAAGTGTTGATTCTGCGTATGCGGTTGCAGCGCCAAAGAAGGCAACGACCCACATCCAGAATACGGCACCTGGGCCACCGAAACCGATAGCAGCAGCAACACCAGCAATGTTACCTGTACCTACACGGCCAGATAGTGAAACGGCAAGTGCCTGAAATGATGATATCCCTTTTGTTGAACTCTTCCCTGAAAGTAATAAGCGCCACATCTCAAAGAAGTGACGAATTTGTACAAAACGCGTCATGATTGAATAGAACAAACCTGCGCCAAGGCACAAATAGATCAGTACCGGGCTCCAAATAATTCCATTCAGAAAATCAACTAATGACTGCATGAGTATTTTCCCTGTTAGTTGTGTTTGTGGTTGTTTTTCACACAATACATTACCCTTTATGTAATGCAATTGTTAACTTTTTTGGCTACAAATCCTTTGTAGCGTGATGATGAACACAGAATGGAGAGTAGTTGTTAAAATTTGGTTCTTGTTGCTTATTTGCTCCTTTTAGGTAGAAGATTTGCCTGATGATTAATTATGCAGCACATTGTCATTTAAATGTACTGCGATTTTGATGAGTTAAAAATGCCAATGGTTATGCATTTTGTGGAGTAAGTGTCTGTCTGTTTTTTGTTCAGTCATGTGCTCAGGCGTAACGACAAAGGTTAAGTTCCGCATTATCCATCACTTTTGCTTTTTCACCTTTCATTACGCTTGCTAGCAATTGACCTGAACCACAAGCCATCGTCCAGCCCAGAGTTCCGTGTCCGGTGTTAGTAAAAAGGTTATCGTATTTAGTCGCGCCGATAATTGGTGTGCCATCAGGCGTCATTGGCCTAAAGCCGCTCCAAAACTCAGCTTGGCTGAAGTCACCACAACGAGGAAAAAGATCACGGATGACCATTTCGATAGTGTTTTTGCGCTTTTGTGGAAGGGAAGCATCAAACCCTGCTAATTCTGCGGTGCCAGCTACGCGAATTCTGTCATCAAATCGAGTCATAGCGACTTTATAGGTTTCATCCATCACAGTAGATCGAGGAGAGAAGTGTTCATCTTCCATCGGGATGGTGAGTGAATAGCCTTTGACAGGGTAGACCGGAATATCAATATCGAGTTGCTTGAGTAGCGCTGTAGAGTAGCTGCCAGAGGCCACCACATATTGGTCTGCTTTAAATTGTCCTCGGTTCGTTTGGACACCTATGATCTTTTTGCCTACTGTAACCCAATTGCTTACTTCAGTATCGAACTCAAATCGGACACCGTGTGCCTTAGCAAGCTCCGTTAGTTGTTGGCAAAATTGATGGCAATCGCCCGTTTCGTCATCAGGTAGATGCAAGCCACCAACCAGTTTGTCTTTCACAAGTGCAAGCCCTGGCTCTTGTTCAATACATTGTTCGACGTCCATTAGCTTAAATCGGGTTCCGCTTTGTTCAAGGAGCTGCATGTCCTTTTCAATGGCTTGCAGCTGTTGATGTGTTCGGAATACTTGCAAGGTCCCAAACTGACGTCCTTGATACTCAATGGCGTGTTCTTGGCGTAACTGTTCTAAGCAAATACGGCTGTGGTTGGCGATCGAAAGCATGCGAGCCTTGTTAACTTGATAGCGAGGTAGGGTGCAGTTCGCGACCATTTTACTTGCCCAGCGGATCATGTCGGCATTCAGAGTGGGTTTGATTTTAAGTGGAGCATGCTCCTCCATTAACCACTTAATGGCTTTAACAGGAACACCAGGCGCAGCCCAAGGCGAAGAATAGCCATACGAGATCTGCCCGGCATTGGCGAAGCTCGTTTCCATGGCACTGCTTGGTTGGCGGTCAATGACGGTAACTTGATAGCCTGCTTGAGATAAATACCAAGCAGAGGTTAAGCCGATAACGCCGCTGCCTAATACGATGACTTCCATTGATGCACTCCACACATTTATTAGAGTGCTCAGTTTCTTTTCTTTACCTTTTGTTAACAATCGATATAAATTACACACAGAGTTTAGAAAAACTATAGGCTTAAGGATGAAAAGTAATCTGATAAGTGGCTTGTGTCTATTTAGCCAAGTCGCGGAGTACAACAGCTTTACTGGTGCCGCAAGACATTTACACCTCACCACTGGTGCCATAAGCCAACAAATTATTCATTTGGAAGCGTTATTAGGTTTTACTTTATTTGAACGCCACTCTCGCGGTATTCGTTTAACCGTAAAAGGCACTCAGTTACACCAAGCGACGCAGTTTCACTTTTCGGAACTGAGCAAATTGCTTGATGAGCTCAAAGTAGAAAAACAAACCAATGAAATTCGTTTGAAGTTGACGCCTTCTTTTGCTTTCAAATGGTTAGTCCCAAAGCTCGAAAGCTTCCATCATGATAATCCGGATATCCAAGTACAAATCTTTGCGGAAGGTGCGCTGGTAAATAGTGAGATAAAAGACTATGACGTCGCAATTGACTATGGTCTTCATCCTTATAGAAATGCTAACGCGGAGCTGATTTTGGATGAGCATCTGCTACCGGTGATGAGTCCAAAATACCTTGAGGATCATGGCTGGCTAAAAACGTTGTTTGGTGAGCAAAAAAACTCAATGCCAGTGAAGCAATGGCAAGAGGCGACACTACTACACGATGCGATGCCATGGGAAAAAGCGACGCGTGACTATGAGTGGCTATATTGGGCGTCAGCGATGGGGTTGGATTTTAAAACCGATATCGGACACTTTTTTAATCGAACGGATATGGCGATGTCTGCAGCCGAAGCAGGCGTTGGGATTGCGATGGCACGAATGGCACTGATTGAGGATGAATTGACGACAGAGCGTTTGGTTTCTCCATTCAAACCGATTCCTGCCAATGCAGGGTATTACTTGATCATGAACACACGTACGAATGCGACAGAAACGTTTCGTCACTGGTTACTTGGACAGTTGAATTAGCGTTTTATCTCTGTGATTCATCCCTACGTTATTTGTTGAAAAATTGGGCAATATAAGTTTTAAGCAAGGTAAGTGCTTTGCTTGCCGCTATTTGAGTGATGAAAGACAGGGAAGAACATGAAAGACGAAACGCTATCCATCCATTTTGGTTACGAAACTGACCCTACCACTAAATCTGTCGCGACGCCGATTTATCAAACAGTCGCGTACGAGTTTGACAACGCGCAGCATGGTGCTGATCTGTTTAACTTGGAAGTGCCGGGGAATATCTACACTCGCATCATGAATCCGACTAATGACGTGCTGGAAAAACGCATGGCAGCGTTAGAAGGCGGCATTGCTGGATTGGTCGTGAGTGCGGGGAGTGCAGCGATTAACTATGCGATTCTGACGTTAGCGCAAGCGGGCGATAACATCGTTTCTACGCCGCAACTTTATGGCGGTACTTATACCTTGTTTGCGCACATGCTCCCAAATCAAGGTATTCAGGTGAAGTTTGCTAAAGATGACAAGCCAGAAAGTTTGGCCGAATTAATTGATGAAAATACCAAAGCGGTGTACTGCGAGAGCATTGGTAACCCTGCGGGTAATATCATCGATTTAGAACGTGTGGCGGAGCTTGCTCATGCACAAGGCGTACCTGTGATTGTGGATAACACCGTTGCGACGCCAGTGCTTTGCAAACCCATCGAATTTGGTGCGGATATCGTAGTTCACTCTCTCACTAAATACGTTGGTGGGCATGGCACCACATTAGGTGGCGTGATTGTGGATTCAGGTAAATTCCCTTGGGCGCAGCACAAAGACCGCTTTCCTGTTTTCAACCAACCAGAACCTTCTTACCACGGCGTGGTGTATACCGAAGCGTTTGGTGAGGCGGCATTTATCGGGCGTGCGCGTACCGTACCACTGCGTAATACCGGAGCCGCATTATCACCGATGAATGCATTTATGCTTATGCAAGGGCTAGAAACGTTACCGCTGCGCATGGAGCGCCATACCGAGAACACACTCAAAGTGGCTGAATTCTTGGAACAGAATGACAAAGTCAGTTGGGTAAGTTATGCCGGATTACCAAGTTCTGAACACTTTCATCTCGCCGAAAAATACATGAAAGGTAAGCCTTCTGCGATTTTGTCGTTTGGTTTAAAAGATGGTTATGACGCTGGTGTGCGTTTTTATGATGCTTTGAAAATCTTTAAGCGTTTGGTGAACATTGGCGATGCAAAATCATTGGCTTGCCATCCTGCATCGACGACTCATCGTCAATTGAGCGAAGCAGAACAAAAACAAGCTGGTGTGTCTCCAGAGATGATTCGTTTATCGGTGGGTATTGAACATATTGACGATATTCTAGCCGATTTAGAACAGGCACTAAACGCGTAAAACGATTCTGTTTTTAGCTTTGGGTTACCCATAGGCCAGCCTTTAAAAAAGCTGGCCTATTTTTATTTTATTGTTTAAATATCAAGGGTTTTTGTGTTTTTGGTTTGTGGTATTCCAAAAGCTCATAGAGGGTGAGATTTATTCTCTTGTCACGTTTGGGTTTGTTCCTGATGATGTGTGCATGTATTACACATTGGAAGGGACTCAAATGTCTTACGTATTTCACCGTCACTGCCATGCCACGCTGCCAATCATCGATAGAGGTGAAGGTGTTTATCTATTCGATAAGCATGGAAAGCAGTATCTCGATGCTTGTGGTGGGGCTGCGGTATCAAACCTTGGCCACAGTCATCAAGCCGTTAAAAAAGCGATGTTGGAACAGATCGAGCGAGTGCCGTTTGCTCATACTGGATTTTTTACTAGTGATAACAGTGAGCGCCTAGCAGAATTGGTTTGTCAGCACATGCCTGAACAGTTCAACCATGTGTATTTAGTCAGTGGCGGATCAGAAGCGGTGGAGTCGGCACTAAAAATGGCGCGGCAGTATTTCGTGGAATCAGGTAAGCCAGAGAAAAAGCAATTCATCGCGCGTCAGCAAAGTTATCACGGCAATACCTTGGGGGCTTTGGCTGTCGGAGGTAATGAATGGCGACGTGAACCGTTCAAACCCATCTTACACCCGAGCCATCATATCGCCCCTTGCTATGCTTATCGTTATCAGCAGAGTCATGAGTCGGAATTGGATTACTCATTGCGAGCAGCGAATGAGCTAGAGGCAAAAATTCTTGAGTTGGGGGCTGATAATGTCATGGCTTTTGTCGCCGAGCCCATTGTGGGAGCCACCGCTGGAGCTGTGCCTGCCACACAAGGTTATTTCAAGCGTATTCGCGAAATATGCGACCAATACGATGTGTTATTGATCTTGGATGAAGTCATGTGTGGCGTTGGACGCAGTGGTAGTTTTTTTGCGTTTGAGCAAGAAGAGGCAGACCCCGATCTGGTGTGTATGGCTAAAGGGCTTGGTGCGGGTTATCAACCTATTGGCGCGGTGGTTGCGAATGATCGAGTCTACCAAGCTATTGCCGGTGGAAGCGGTTTTTTCCAACATGGCCATACCTTTATGGCGCACCCTGTGGCGTGCGCTGCTGCCGTGGCAACCATTCAAACCATCTTCCAAGATGATTTATTAACGGCGGTGAATCAGCAAAGTGCTTTGCTGCGTAATGAGCTTACTTCTGAATTGGCCCATTTACCGTACATTGGCGACATTCGTGGTAAAGGCTTATTTTTTGGCATTGAGCTGGTGGCGGATAAAGAAAGCAAGGCGCCTCTGAGTAAAGCCACATTGGCAGACAAACGCATCAAACAGCAAGCAATGGAAAATGGCTTAATGTGCTACCCAATGGGAGGAACGATTGATGGCGTTAATGGGCACCATATCTTGCTTGCACCGCCATTCATTATTCAGCCTCACCATATTGATGAGCTAGTTGGCAAACTCTCATTAACGCTAAAAGAGGTAGCGAAGGAATGGAATTAGAAAATCGATCTATACGAGAGCCTATCGCTATTATCGTGGCCCCAAACGGTGCAAGAAAAACTAAGTACGATCACGCCAGCTTACCCATGACAACAGACGAACTGGTTGCAGAGGCTATCGCTTGTCAAACGGCAGGGGCTGCCATGATCCATTTGCATGCTAGAGACGCCAACGGACGTCATTCATTAGACATCGACGACAACATGGCAATTTACCATGCCGTGAAAGAAGCGGTGGGACAAAACATGATGGTACAGCTCACCACAGAGGCGGTGGGCTTGTATTCTCCGCCACAACAGATGGCGTTAGTTAAAGCTGTGAAACCAGAAGCGGCTTCTTTCGCATTGAGGGAGTTAATCCCTGATCGCGCAAGTGAGAAAGAAGGGCATGCCTTTTTCCATTGGGTGGCAGAACACAACATTGTGAGCCAAATTATTCTCTACGATGCAACCGACATTGAACGTTATTTCCAACTGCGTGATGCGGGCGTGTTACCTAAAACGCATCAGCATGCATTAGTGGTGTTAGGGCGTTATCACCAAGCTCAACAGTCTTCGCCATGGGATTTACGAGGTTTGAATTTGGCGCGTTTTGTCGAGGAAGAAATTCGATGTGCCATTTGTGCTTTTGGCGCGCGAGAGCAAGACTGTTTAGCGAGTGCGATGTTACTTGGATTCGATGTGAGAGTGGGGTTTGAGAATAACCACGTCGATGTGGCAGGCGAATTAGCAATCAGTAACGCGGCTCAGGTGGAAGCTCTACGCGATGTGGCGCATCGCTTTGCGATTCCTTTACACAGTGCGCAAAGTTTGCGTTCAGCTTTGAAGTAAATCTGCTCGCGGAAAAGAAAAAAAGAAGAAAGGAAAGTAAAAAGGCTCCATCGGAGCCTTTTCGGTATTTGTCGTTAGTTCTCAGTTTGCGCTAAAGGTTGACGAGCGGGATGTTTGATAAACACCGCGACAACAGCCGCTATCGCTAATGCAAAACAGTAGTAAGAATTGGCAACTACTTCAAGTGGCGAGAGGTTGAACACGGAACCTAGCAGCAGTACTTGAGCACCGTAAGGCAACACGCCTTGCACCACGCATGAGAAAATGTCTAACAAGCTTGCTGAGCGGCGAGGAGAGACATTATTCTCTTCCGCCAGTTGGCGAGCAACGCTGCCCGATACAATGATGGCTACGGTGTTGTTTGCCGTACAGCCATTGACCATTGATACCAAACCTGCAATACCTAGCTCGCTTGCACGACTGTTCGCATGCTTAGAGTGACTAGAGCCAAACGCGTGGATAAGGCTACTAACGAAATTTGTTAGAAAAGCAAGACCACCTTGGCGACGCATCAGTTCACTCAAACCACCAATCAGCATGGATAACAAGAAGATCTCTTGCATGTTACCAAAGCCTTTGTATACGTCTTGGGCTAGATTAGTTAGTCCGTAATTGTCAATCGATGCCAAGCTCACGCCGCCAGCCAAAAGAATGCCAATCGACAGAACCACAAACACATTCACACCAGATACCGCTAGGATCAAAATAGTGATGTACGGCAAGACTTTTAGCCACTCAATATCGCCAGTTTCAGGCACTTGAGTCGCGGTACTGTTGAAAGCGAACACTGCAATCGCGATCAACGCCGCAGGTAAAGCAATACGAATGTTCTCTTTAAACTTGTCTTTCATCTCACAACCTTGAGAGCGTGTCGCCGCGATGGTGGTGTCAGAGATGATAGAAAGGTTATCACCAAACATAGCGCCGCTCAGCACAACGCCTGCGGTTAACGGTAAGCTCATTCCTGCTGATTCAGCAATCCCCAACGCTACGGGAGCAACGGCTGCGATGGTACCCATCGAAGTACCCATTGCTGTTGCGATAAAAGCAGAAATCAGAAAAATGCCCGGTAAAATCATGCTGGTTGGAATAGCGGATAAACCAAGGTTTACTGTTGCATCAACACCGCCAGAGGCTTTTGCTACCGCAGCAAAGGCACCTGCAAGCAGATAGATCATACACATTGCGATGATGTCTGGGTGGCCAACACCACGCATGAAGTGTTCGATTGAGCGGTTAAGTTTCTCTTTACTTAAAAGAAACGCAATGATGATGGCTGGTAATACCGCGATGGGTGCAGGCAGCTGGTAGAAGGCAAATTCCACGCCTTGCAAAGATAAGTAAGTGCCTACGCCAATAAATAGCGCAAGGAATACAATTAATGGGATCAGTGCGACCGCAGACGGTGCAACTGTTTTAGTAGTTTGTTGGGAACCGGACATGTAAACGACAATGTTAATGATAAGAGAGAAGAGCAGACTAATATCACATTTCTACATTGTCAACGTCTAGACGTCTAAATGGCTGTTTAAATTTTACACGTAAAGAAAAAGATAAAAGCTCGTGTTGCGTATCTCACTGATACCACGAGCTTTAGTTATGCGCTAATGAAGAGACTGTCGTTATTGCATTGATTTGGCTTTTTTGCGTTTAACAATACCTAAAACCATCCACGTAAATAAGACAGCAGCAAATGCCCATACCAGATATTTGTATTCGGTGTACAGGTTGCTCAACACGCTTAAATGTTCAAATGCAAAGTGAGTTAACAAGCTGAATACCAATACCCAAACCGTTGCCGCGAGGGCGTTACCGAGCAAAAACTCTCTACGTGGCATTTTCGCGATACCGCATGCAAGAGGCATAAATTGCTTCATTCCTTCAATAAAGCGACTGACGACCAAGCACGTAGGGCCGTATTTCTGGATCGTCAATTGAAGCGTTTGCATCTTCGGGCCGGAAATGTAGCCTTTTTTATCTAACCACCCCTCAAAGTAATAACCGATTAAGTAGCCACAGGTATTACCAAAAAAGCAGCTCAGCCACGATACCATCATTACCATACTTAGGTTCATGACTTGTTCTGACGAGAGCAAAGATGCCGCGATCATCAGTGATTGACCAGGCATCGGGATACCTATCCCTTCTAGAAATATGCTGACAATCAGCGCAACGTAGCCATATTGCTCAAGCAAAGGCTTCATTGACATGAGAAGTTCGTTAATATGTTCCAAAAGCTTTCCCCTAATAAAAGCGGAACGAAGTTGGAGTGATACTCCGAATGTCCTATTGGGTCAATTCTTGTTTCTCACCGTTGAGAAAACTGACATGCCTCTGATAATTGCGCAGAATCAACCTGCAGCTGGCTTTACTCGCCGCCACGCTCTTTGGTAGCGGCGAACTAGGGAGATCCTTATGACTCTTTGGCTTTGGTGAATGCGCCATACAAATCAAGGCGGCGATGACGTAAGTTGGTGACAGAGCCTTCGGTATTAAGCTGTTTCAACTTAGTCAAATCAACATCAGCGAAGATTATCATTTCGGTGTTGGCGCTTGCTTCTGTTAAGGTCGCATCGTGTGGAAAATAGATATCCGACGGTGAAAATACGGCAGATTGTGCGTACTGGATATCGACATTATCAACACGAGGTAAGTTGCCGACACTGCCCCCAATTGCAACGTAGCATTCGTTTTCGATGGCTCGTGATTGGGAACAGATTCGTACTCGTTGGTAGCCATTTTTTGTGTCTGTCCAGAAAGGAACGAACACAATTTGTGCGCCTTGCTCGGCGAGCATTCTTCCCAACTCTGGGAACTCGCTGTCATAACAAATCAGTATGCCGACTTTGCCTGCATCGGTTTCGAACACTTGAACATTGTCACCACCGTCGATCACCCAGTCTCTTTGTTCATGAGGCGTGATGTGGATTTTATATTGAGCGTTTATTTCACCATCTCGTTGCAGCAAGTAGGCCACATTATACAACTTGCCATCCTCGATGACGGGCATACTGCCTGCAATAATGTTGATGTTGTAGGTGACGGCCATCTGCGAGAAGCGGTTTTTGATCTCTTCTGTAAAGCTAGCCAAAAAGCGAATTGCTTCGACGGAATTTTGGTCGTTTTGCAAGCCCATCAGCGGCGCGTTAAAGAATTCAGGGAATAGGGCGAAATCGGCTTTGTAGTTCGCAAGAGAAGAAATGAAGAACTCAGCCTGATCGAGCAAGTCCTCTAAGTCATTCATGGCGCGCATTTGCCACTGCACAACACCAATACGAATCAGCGTTTTTTCTACATCATGTACGGATTGAATATCCTCTTCGTAGAAGAAGTTATCCCACTCCAGCAGAGTTGCGTAGCCTTTAGAAGCACTATCCTCTGGCAAGTAACCGCGCATAATACGTTTTACATCGAAGTCGTTTGCAAGCTGAAAAGACAAAATAGGATCGTGAAGCTCACGGCGTTTTATTTTGTCGATGTACTCTGCAACGCTCAGTTCATCTGCGTATTGGTGGTAATTAGGAATGCGACCACCGGCTAAAATTGCTTTGAAGTTCTTACTACGGCAAAGCTCTTTACGCGCATCATACAGACGGCGACCTAAACGCAGCCCACGGTAGTCCGGGTGAACAAATACATCGAGACCATACATGGCGTCACCGGTCACTTGGTTTTGGATGACGTTGTTCTCGGTGATGATGTCGGTGTACAGGTGAGGAAGTGAAAATCGGTTGTAGTCCACTTTGATTGTTAGCGCTGCGCCGACAATTTTTCCGTTGTCCTCAATACAGATTTGTCCATCAGGAAACTGATGAATAAGATCCATGATGGTCAGGCGTGGCCATGAGCCACCAACATCAGGAAAAACAAGGTCCATTAATTCCGCGAGCTCTGGGTAATCGGTCGGCTCAATGGTGCGTAAAGAGAGTCTTGGCGTGTTGCTGTCCATATCCTACTATCCATTTATCCTTTTTAAATAGTATGGATGAGAATGCCATAAATTTGAGCAGACAGATACCGAAGTCTTTGAGTTGTTTTGGTTTACCTAAACGAGTTTAAAGAAACAACATTAACTTAGCTTGCTCTTCAGCCATTCGTGAAATGCCACTACTTTTTTAGCTGAAAGTCGATAATTTGGAATCATCACGTAATAACCATAACCGCTCTGTAAAGAGAGGTTGAGAACATGCTGAATGTCCCCTCTTAAAATCGAATACTGCGCCATAAAATCAGGAAGCAAGGCGAGCCCTTTTCCCATTCTGACAGCTTCGCAAGCTAGGTAAAAATGTTCGACGCCTACAGGTTGATAGGTAACGGGAGATTCTACAGTGTAGACCGCTTTAAATTGCTCCCATAGCTGAGGGCGAGTGATTTGAGGTATAAACGGATAATTACTAACAGCGTGCACACTCTCAATTGCAGGAGCATTTGTGCAACCGACTAATAACAATGTTTCTTCGCACAGTAAGTGGCTGTATTCATAATGTGTGGATAATGGAAGGCAGCGAATATGTAAGTCACTTTCGTTGCTCGAATCTTTGACGTTCCCATCCCCGGTACAGACTCTTACTCGGATGTTAGGATGTTGCTGGTGGAAGTCATCAATATTAGGTATCAACCAAAGACTGGCAAAAGAAGGGGTTACGTCCACGGTGAGTAATTCTTGCTTTGAATCTGACTGGATTAAGTTGGCAGTTGCATGCTGAATAAGCTCCAAAGCTTCTGTGACTTGCGGCAGATAACGCTTGCCTTCTTCGGTTAACTCAATACCACTCGCCCCTCTTTGTATTAAAGGTAAACCCACCAATTGCTCCAGCGATGCGATTTGTTTGCTTACTGCGCTTTGCGTAATACATAGTGCATCCGCTGCTTTAGAGAAACTGAGGTAATTAGAGACCGCGACAAACGTCCTTAATGCTCGAATAGAAGGGTATTCACTGCCTTTTAACATACTTCAGTTCCATTAAACTCTGCTTAGGCAAAGAGTAGAATATTCATGGCTTGAAGCAAAGTAAGATGCAACGTATGTGTGATTAGCTTCCTTTCTTATAAAAACTAGCTAAGCATTTTTTGACTGATTAATCTATAAGAGTATTTTAGATGTTTATTTAATTTCTTTGAAAAATCTACAAATTAACAAGAATCTTTTTCACATCAGCGATTAACCTCAATTTAGTATTGTTTATATAAAGTAAACAGACAGCTCTTTTTTTCTATTTTTGTTCGGCGATCTTTAGAGGATTGTCAGTATTCTATAAAATTAAATATATTTTTCATTAATTTAAAGTTGGCATTGCATTTGCTCTTTACTATTCGAACCTTCAATGGAACTTATATTAGGAGAACGAAATGAAAAGCAATGTTGTTACTTTGATTAGCCTTTTTTCTTTAGCAACGTTTAGTACTTTATCACATGCTGCGGACTCCAACGATCATGGTGTGTATGTTGGCGCCAACTACGGTTACTTAAAAGTTGATGGACAAGATGACTTTGATGATGACAGCGATGTTATTCAAGGTTTAGTTGGTTACCGTTTTAATCCTTACTTAGCGTTGGAGGGTGGTTACATTGATTTCGGTAGCTATGGTAATAACCTAGCAAATGCCGAAACGGACGGCTATACCGCGGCTCTAAAAGTTACCGCTCCCATTGCTGATCGTGTCGACCTTTACGCAAAAGGCGGTCAAATGTGGTACTCGACGGATTACAACGTTGCGGGCTTCCAAGGCAACAAAGATGATGAAGGTGTATTCGCTGGTGCCGGTGTGGGTTTTAAAGTTACTGATAACTTCTTAGTTAACGCAGAATATATGTGGTACGACGTAGAACTCAATGCGGAGAATGTCGCGAACGGTGCAAACACGGAAACAGACTTTAACCAAGCATCACTAGGTGTGGAATATAGATTTTAATATTGTTAACAACTCTAAGCCCTAATAAAAAGCGAAGCCTAAATAGCTTCGCTTTTTCTGAACTCAATCTAGTTGAGGATAATAGAGCGGTTTTTAGAATAATTGTTCGTGCCTTTTACTGTCACTCTACTATATTTAGAGCATTTCTAACATGACTATCTAACCTTCTTACTAGTCTCGAAAAACAAAGTTTTATCACTCTATAAGTAATACTCGATAGGTCGATCGCTGCGCTACCTGACATTACATTCATGTGACCTAAAATACCGCGAACGTGTTCTGTATACTCGTTTTTTAGTTTTGAGATGTACGCCATAGCTTTAGCTAGTTGATCCCAAGCAGTAAGGCCTACAGTTGCTATTTGTTGTATTATATGACCCAGACCTGAAATTCTTAATAAGGTCAAAATTGAAGAGACTATTTTACTTACCCAACCATCAGTCATCCGAGCATTATATCTATTGTTGAAGTCAAGAAATACGTTGCGTTCTAGATAAGTTTAAGGCTTAGATTGTAGTGCCGATCACTCATTACTTGTAGCGTTATTGACATAACCCGGAACAGATTTTTTCCTAGTCCATGAGCGTGGAAGTCGATACCAGAACCTCCTTCTAACCGATACTCAATGCCCCCGTGAATGAATGGCCAAAGAGGAGACATAGGAACTGGAGTTGCATCATGAGTGCATTATTTAATTTCCATACAAGTCAGAGTCTATATAACCAAATAAGTTACATTGGCTGTTCACGTAGTAGTCATCGTTTTCTTCATCATCAATTGAAAAAGCAAAGTACTTAAGAGGGTTCTCAGTGTCACAAGCAAGGTTAGCCATGTTATTTTTTACGTAATCCTCTATTTTATAACCATCAAAGCTTCCTTCCCAAATAATAGTACTTTCATCATTGCTGAGTTCTGCGACTAAAACAATAGTTACATAGCGATCAATGAGAGGAGTGCTTATGACGTCTTTATTTTCATAGACTGGAGAAAACTCAAAGCGACCAGTACTGTCTGTGAATGTTGATAAGTCTATTGATTTCCCTGACATGCTTAAACCAATACTAAGGCTAACCTTTAGGCTACTAAGTGGTTTTCCTTTCTTTGTTAACACACCATTGATTTGCGGTGTGTATTGATTAACGTGTTCGTCATTCAATTTACTTTCTTCAAAATTCATTACAATGCTCACTAATATGACTGTAATAATTCCAGCAACTTAATTTTTCACAACAATATTTTCATTTTGAAATTTAAAAATCTATATATGTTGTGTTTCTGTTCAATATCTAAGGTTAACTTTGTGATTAGAGTTACATTATTTTTTGTAACTACTGTTTGTAGTCATTACATCTATAGAGTTGTAATGAAACAAGCGAGTAGGGACTAACAATGAATACATCAATCAATTCATCGAGGGAGATGAGTATAGACTTTAGACTTAGATCTAGTTATCTCTTAGAAAGGATAGGTAAGCAGAAGACTTTTAAGTTGCAGGGCTTTTAGTACCATGCTTTCTGCCTTTTTGATTAGTACTTATGAACTTCTTGTTTACTGATTAATACTCAACGAGTTTGTAAACCTACATGGGCCAAAGGTATGCGGTAATCCATGTAGTAAGATTTCAGAAAGCATGAATGTTTGAAAAAAGAGACTATTTTAGTTGATACAAAAAAGGCCACCCGAAGGTGGCCTTTTCCAAACGTTTGGTGGAGCTGGCGGGATTCGAGAGTTCGTCGCCTTTCCCTCTGTAAGTCTCTGATATACAAGGAGGGTACACCAGTGGTTTACTCGAAATGTAGCACACCTTGTAGAACACTGCTAGTTCAGTTCCCCACTTGGGAGTTGAAATGAGATGTGAGCTTTAGAGAATGGAGTGATTGACTGGTTGGTTTTGGTGATGGATAGCTGAGGGGTTCATTTCAAATGTCAACTGAAATACATGGGTGGCATCAAAATATGGAACTGATATCGTATGCATTTGGTTGTGTTTTGATTATGCTGGTCGTTCCTAAGATGTGCAAAAAGGAATCAGCATGGTACAGAGAGATTATAGAAACAAAAGGTTGCTTTACCACTTTACCGCTTTGGATAATTTGGAAAGTATCCTTGAGCAAGGATTGCTTCCAAGACGTGATGTCCGGGGATTCCGTGATGTTGCAGACCCTGAAATTTTGGCGAATAGAGCACTACACGGATTGGATGAAATGGTCCCTTTTCATTTCTTTTGTGATAATCCTTTCGATGGTAGGGTCTACATTAACCACCCCAGAACAGATTTTATCTACATCACAGTATTAAGGGATTATGCTCGCGAAAATGGGTGGACAATATCTCCGAGGCATCCACTAAATGGTAACTTCAACTTACTGGATTATGACGAAGGTATGGAAGCTATTAATTGGGATTTAATGGGGCAAAGAAATTATCGCGATGATGAGTGTCGAAGTGTTTGTATGGCAGAATGCTTATCTCCGATAGTTGTCAGTCCAGCCCATTTTAGCCAAATTTACGTAGCCACAGAAGATGTTAAAGAGTCAGTGGAAGCTTTACTCAGAGACTTCAATATTCGGATTTATGTGACCGTTAACGAAAGAATGTTTCCCAGAAGACGCTAATTCGGCCTCAATTACAGTGGTCTAGCATACTCAACTTGGGAGCCATTGTTCTTCTATTAGACGCGCAAATGCTCCCTTTATAAGCCCCTCAGAAACTCCTGTTTGTCTAGACATTAACTCTAATGTCAAAGGCACAATTTCTTCTTTATTTCGTTCGAAATTATTCTCAATATTCGCGGTCCATAGAGCTGTGGATAGTATTGCCATGCCTTCTTTGGATTCATAGCCTGATATCAGACTCTCAACTTCTGCTATTTGCTTTTTCTGTCTGGTTTCAGCGCCTATTAATTGATTGGCTTCTGCTAAGACTTTAGGTTCTAAGGTAATATAAGTCTTGTCTAGAGGTTTGTTTATTCCCGATATATAAAGCAGACTTCCATCCATTGTTTTCAAAGCATCATGCAGAACAAGTGAAAATGGAACATCTCTAAACTCATTAAAATCGAGTTTGTTAAGGACCAGACCTCTGTATCTTAGTAGGTAAACCAAAGACTGCGCTTCTAGCTCAGTTAGCTGTTTCTTCTTTGAAGCTCGCATATAACTATTAAACGCAAAGAGTAGCGCTGCACGACCAGCAGTAAGACTAAGTTTTTTAGATGTCGGAGGTTGGTTATT
Source organism: Vibrio sp. 1580 (assembly GCF_033340055.1). NCBI lineage: Bacteria > Pseudomonadati > Pseudomonadota > Gammaproteobacteria > Vibrionales > Vibrionaceae > Vibrio > Vibrio sp. 1580. The sequence continues at coordinate 156,602 of NZ_JAWOVT010000009.1, read as the reverse complement.
TGGGGCATATACTCTCCATTCAACGTCCTCTACTTCTCCCAGAATATCTACGATTAGTCGTTCGACTTGACTCCATGGCAAGCCGCCCAGACCGCTTCCCAAAGCTGGTAGAGCGATAGTCGCGATATTATGCTGCTTCACCACTTCAACTAAGTCTTTCAAGCCTTCTTCGATATACTCGATTTTAGACTTTCCTCGCCAGTGGGCTTTTGTGGGAAAGTTAAGAATAAAGTTAGGAGTCGACCTTTCAGTTACTTTATATGTGAAGACCTTACCTACAGTCAGCTCCTTGTTTTCACAGGCCTTTCTATATGAGATAAAGTTTTCAGGGAACTTCTCTTTAAACTGATAAGCCAAGCCTTTACCCATAACTCCAACAGTATTGACAGCATTGACGAGTGCATCGGCACTGTCATTAAGCAGGTCGCCTTTTACATATACAATCATTGAAAATAGTTACCAAAGGTTAGAAAGCATTGATATTCAAATACAAATAGCAATCAACAAGAATCGTGCTGGAAGATTAACACCTGACATTCTACTTGTTAATGAGAATGTTGGCTTGTTCAATCAACCTTAAATGAGATCTGTTTGTACATTTAGGTGAATATCATATGTAGCAGTCTACTTAAGGCTCGTTTTCTGCGAGGGGACTACTCTGAATTATTTATGCATAAAATTTGGAGGCATCTTTATACATATATACTTTGGGCTTTCCCCCCATACCCTTTTTAGTTTGGTAAGTAGGAAGGTTTTTGGTTTGTTTAAGCTATCAGAAAAACTAGAGCTTGAAGTTTGCAAAAGCATGTTTAATCCAGTCGGAAAAAGTTATAGATAAGACCTTTGAATGCATTAGGTTATGCCCAAATGCATACACTCTAAGGGTGTTATTTTTGTGTGTTTTAGGTGTTGACTTGTCGATATGCATACAATAAGTTAAGCACACGGCAACCTAAAGCACTCGTTCGAGGTATGACAATGACAACTCAATCCAATGACAGTAACTCAATGGTCTTTGCTTATGTCCGTGTGTCGACTAAGGAGCAGAACGTGGACAGCCAATTGAGTGACATCTCAAAGCTTTACCCTGATGCGGAGATTACGACAGAGAAAGTGTCGGGTACTGTGCCAGCTAAAGAGAGGGCAGGGCTATCGGTTCTTCTTGGTAAGCTACGTAAAGGAGATACTCTAGTCGTATGGTGGGTTGACCGTTTAGGGCGTGACTATCGAGACGCTGAATCGACTATACGTGAGCTTCTCGACAGGGGTGTGTGCATTAAGACTATCAACCAAGGTCTGACGTTCTCATACTCAAGCAAAGATGATGACATGCAGAACATGGTCACTGACATCCAGATTACCATGCTCACGGCTATGGCTGCGGCAGAGCGTAAGAATCGCTTAGCGTCGGCTGAGGCTGGAAGACAAGCGCTTAAAGCTAACCCTGCGAAGTGGGCTGAGAAGTTCCAAGGACGCAAAGCTAATACCAAGCAGCATCAGCGTATCATTGAGTTGTTACTTGAGGGAAAGTCTATCCGTGGTGTCGCTCAGGAGCTTGGCTGTAATGCAAGTACCGTACAGAGAGTGAAGAAGAAGGCGGTTGAAGCTGGCACCGTGTTCTAAGTGTCGGCTGATTGAACAATAAGTACTCACTTAGCAAGCTCTTGCGTGACCATATTCAATTTATTGCACTCACTAGTGACTACACATAACACAACCAAGTTGAGTTTCGGTATCTTTAGCTCACCTTAAGCACAAAGGAGCATTGATATGAACGACGTCTTAACTATTAAAGCCTCTAATCATCTTGATACTCAAACGCTGCTTACAACGCAAGACTCGCAGCTGCACCAAGAGGTGTGGGGGCATGTTAAAGCGTTAGTAGAGCTTGGTGTCTTTGAGGACGCTACAAATGGCATTGAGAATGTCTTAGCGCCTTACATGGCAGAGGTTAACGCCGAGCTTATCTAGGTCACTTGGGCGGGTGCAACGCCTGCCCTTGTCTGTTTTAGTTAGGTCAAACCATCGAGGTATCAACGCTCTCATCCCCTGCCTTTACGCTCTCTTTGAGTCTCAACGCAATGCCAATCGAATTACGACTGCCTATAGGGCGCAGCCCGATACGGTGAGGTTGTAAGCTGGTTTAACTAGGGAATGTCACACTAAAAGGGATGTAAGTGTTATTTAGATGTAAAGACGCTAAGTGACTGAAATTAATTTATTTCCCCTTTTTTGTGTTAATAACCTGTAATTACGACTGCCTATAAGAACAAACCCAATGCGGACTGTAGCCGCCAAACCACAGCAAGAAGTCACACATCAGAGTCACGCACTGAGTGGGCTTCAAGGCCATCACCTCGTAACCTCTCGGCTTCATAGAGAGTGAGTCTTAATGCCTTGGGCAAGCAGAGAGACAAAGAGCAATACATGCACCAGACGCAAAGCTTAAGAGTTCTCTTTAAGGGAAGCTTTAAGCTTGTAAGACGTGCTGGTGTAGGGCGTGGATACTTAAAGTCTGTCTTAAAGACTATCTTAAAGACGTGATTGTAGTTATTAACAATAACAATCACTTACTTAAAGTAGAGCTTAAAGTAGCTCTAAGACAGACTTAAAGTTCTGTGTCTTAACTCTCAATCATCCTTCCTTCAGCCTAGCTCTAAGTAACTACTCAATGCCTTTCTTATATATGTTGCAGTCTTGCAGGATTGTTCTGTAATTGATTGTTTTTAAAGGACTTGATATGACGTATGTAAACAACTCAAAGCTGAAAGATAAGCTTGCTTGTGCACTTGAGTACTCAGACCTTAGTCGTCGCCAGATGGCCGTCTTTGATAACGCCTGTCGTTTGTCTGGGGTAGGTCGAGGGCTGTCTAGAAGCCGAATCTTTCGATTGCTTCAGACGCTCGATACACTTACCTATGACAGTCTTGAAAGGCGTCTTAATGTCAGTCTCAAAGCACTAAGCCGCGAGTCGTATTCAAAGCGCACCATTGCGTTGTACTTATCTGTTTGCCGTAAGGTAGCGTCTCAGTTAGCACAAATGTATGGGATACCTCGTCATGAGACAACAATCCCTGAAAGTGAGTCTCAATACAGGCTCAGTGTTAGCGACAAGCGAGTCTTTACTGTTGCTGAACGAATGCTACCGAAAGGGGCAAAGTATCTTATCGTGTCGATGTCGACGCTTGAAGAAGCTCTAAGGCTCAAGCCTCGTACTATTCGAGAGTCGCTAAAGCGGCTTGACCACCACGGCTATATCGTGTGTTTAGGTGGTGATGAAGGTGCGAACTACAGCATTACCTTTAAACGCTCGATACATGCCACATCAGCGCTATCACTCCAAGCTGCCTGATTAACCCTCAGATCTCCACAACCCACAATAGGCCACCACAAGGTCTACTTCACTTCAAACCCAACGCTTAACCGCAAAGCCATGCTGTCAGCTAGTCACTACGAGTCTTTCGTTGGTGTAGTTGGCTATGTGGGGCTTTCGGTGTGGCTTTACGATTAAGGACTCAATATGAATACACAACTTCAAACGACACATCTATTACACAACGCTCAGCACCCACTAAGTATCTATTGCGATGGTTCAGCACCAGACAATCAGCACGGGTGTCTTCAAGGGGGTGTTGGTGTCGCTGTTTACGACGCTCTTGGACATTGCATTCAGGAGTTCTCATCCTCCGTTCGCAGTGCTGGTGGTGTCACCAGTCAAAGGGCTGAGCTTCTGGCTCTCATCATTGCCTTACTTGTAGCAGGTGAGGGGGACAATGTCTTTAGTGACAGTCAGTACTGTGTGCGGGGCTTCAATGAATGGCTTGATAGCTGGAAGCGTAACGCTTGGCGCAACTCAAGCAAGAAGCCTGTCGCTAATCAGGACTTATGGATGCTGATAGATGAGCTTAAAGCTATTCGTCCACGTGTTAGCGTTGAGCACGTAGCTGGTCACTCTGGCGTCAAAGGTAATGAGCATTCAGACTGCTTAGCGAGACAAGCAGCCGAAGGTAAAATGTAAAATGAAAGGTAACACTTGGGTAGACGTCAGGTGTTACCTTTTAATTTGTACTAGTTAGGTAGTACATAGGGCTTTATGTCGAAGTCGAACGTAATGTTGTCCAATATAGGAGCTAATGCTGATGCGACATAAGCTTTACCATACCGTCCAAACGTTTCACTTCCGTCCCCATGACCCACATAGGCTGCTGCATGACTGCGGGATACGCCTGATTGCTTCAGGGCGTTGATGAAAGTGTGCCTGAAAGAATGGTAAGCCTTATGTTCGTTCTTGGCGTTAGGCAGCACTTTGTCACGGAAGCGAGCAAACCATTTGGATGGTGCTTGTCCATACCCATCTCTTCCTCTCTTAAGCTCAGGAAAGACGCGCTCATGAGTGAGGTTCTGTACGTAGTCAACGAACCCTAGTTCAATTAATTTAGGGTGCAGTGGAATAGTGCGAATTGAACTCATATTCTTGGTTTTCTGGTCTTCTTGAGTATTGGTGATGGTCATAGTCCAAAGTCCGCTCTCATCATCTCTACGAACGTCACATACATGCAACTGACACAACTCGTTGAGACGAGCACCTGTATAAAGCCCTAGTACAGGTAGCCAGTAATAGTGTGGGTGTTTACTCTCACCTCCTTGGAAGTATGGATGCTGAAATAGGGTCTTTAAGTCAGACTCAGTGAACGCGCTACGCTCATCAGATGCCTTTTTCTTGGTCTTTACTTTGAGTCCTTTAAAGGCATTCTTGGACGCGTACTCATTCAACACGCACCAGTCGAAGAATGAGCTAACACCAGTCATTGTGTCATTTGCTGTGCTCACTGCCATCGGTGTCGGTTTGAGAGCAATGACATCATCAACAGGTAAGCCCTTAAAGCTCGACACTTTGTTGAGGTTCGCTGGTAACTGCAAGAGTTTATCCTTGAACATCAAAGCATCAGCACGCTTGAGAGAGTCAATAGGACGGTCGCCCAAGATGTATAGCATGAGTCGCATACGAGCCTTGTAGCTTTCAAAGGTCTTGGGTTGCATGTTGTCTTTTTCTCTATCCTTGAGGTAAAGCTCTACGCATTCAGATAACAGCAAGCTTTGATGTTCGCTCTCCGTAGGAGCTTGCGTTCCCCTTAGCTCATGAAGGTAGGTATCAGACGCATTAGGTAACTCAAGACGCTCTGCCATCACATCTGTGAGCTGAGTAGTTAATGAGGATAATCCTTGTATCGACTTTCTACAGCTCTCGATGACAAGTTGTCTTTGAGTTTCAAATGGTTGCTCTACAAAGTACTCGTAGTGCTCTGACTCCATCGCACCCTCAATGATACGCCATGAGCGCGAAAGCTTGGCGTCATACTCACTCAATCTATTTTCGGCAAGGTCGCACATTAGTTCGCATAAATCATCTCTCATTGCCTCAATACCCGTAAAGACGCTCTCACGCTCCTTTAGTGGCGCAGTAAAGACTTGTGCGTGTAGTAAGCTCTGAGTTCCTACTAGGTTGCCAGACGTCGCTTGAGTGATTTCTTTGTGTTGAGCTTGGCTAGCTTTGACGTCAACGAGCACCTCAAGTGGGTTACTTGCGTAGCCTTTAGGTTTGCTTGTCGTTGTTGCGAGAGTCTCATGCTGCGCAAATAGGACGTCATGCTCTACAGATAGCTGACGCGCTCTAACACGAGCCTCTGCGACAGACTTGGTGCGCAGTGAGATTTTGATGGACTTTTTGTTGCCAAAGAATGGCTGAGAATGGGTTGGGATACGGCGTTGATAGTACCAGTTACCGTTTGCCCGTTGTGTCATGTGCAAAGTGTCATCTCCGTCCATATGTAGAACAGGATGTACCTCAATTTCTCTTTTCATAGGCATATATAAAAAGAAAGCCCCTGAAAAATCAGAGGCTTACATGATGTTTGGTGGAGCTGGCGGGAGTTGAACCCGCGTCCGAAAACCGTTCATCATTGGTACTACATGCTTAGTCGATCTTTAATTTCGCCACCCACCTGCGAACCGACACGCTAATGAATGACTAGCCTGAATTAAAATTCGCCGTTCATCTCTCAGGCGGGAGAATCCGGGCTAGCGCGTTTGGGTTTGATCCCTCGTTGATCCCCGTCTTACGTGCGGAAGCTAGGGCGAGAGAGCTCTTAGCAGGTTATTAAGCTGCTAGTGCGTAGTTTTCGTCGTTTGCGACTATTTTTTTGCGGTTTGTTAACGAGGCCTACCGCACCTCGGCATGCACCTCAGACTTCTGAATTCCCGTCGAATCCTAAATCAGCCCCAGGTAATATTCGCATAGTAACAGAAAAGCATTGGCTGTCCAGTACTATGCGTTTAAGTGGTCAAGATTAACGCAGCGCGCTCTTCATTACGCGTGCTTTTTCTCTTGCCCAGTCTTTTTCTTTTAGATCCGTACGTTTATCGTGCAGCTTTTTACCTTTTGCTACGCCAATTTTTAGTTTCACCCAAGAGCGAGACCAGTACAGTGAGAGGGCCGTTAATGTCATACCTTCACGGTTTACACGTCCGAATAGATTATCCAGCTCACGACGACTCATTAGTAGTTTACGCACACGTGTAGGATTCGCCACAACGTGTGTCGATGCCTGATTTAAAGGAGTGATTGTCATGCCACTCACAAAGGCTTCACCGTCACGCATAAATACGTAACTTTCAGAAATATTGGCTTTACCTTGGCGAAGGGCTTTCACTTCCCAACCTTGGAGCTCCAAGCCAGCTTCGACTTCATCATCGATGAAATACTCGTGGCGAGCTTTTTTATTCAGCGCGATAGTATTGCTACCCGCTTTTTGTTTCGTTTTTTTCTTTGCCATAATAGCGTCATTATACGGGTTGGATATCGGATAGGAAATCCTTTTATTTGCGCAATCGTGGAATAAAAGTAAAATTGGCGAGTAGCTTTAAATCTGTACATGTATCGATAGGAGTATGTATGAAGCAAGTCAGCCGTTCTGCGCTTGTGTCTTTTAGCGCCGAACAGATGTTCAATCTGGTTAATGATGTTGCTAAATACCCTGAATTTCTGCCTGGTTGCTCGGGCTCTAGAATCATTGAGTCTTCGGGGAATGGTATGGTGGCTTCTGTCGATGTGGCGAAGGCTGGAATCAGCAAAACGTTTACGACTTCAAATGAGTTGATCCCCGGTCAGGCAATTATGATGAACTTGGTGGATGGCCCGTTTAAGACGTTGCGTGGTGGTTGGATTTTTACCGCGCTAGATGAACAAGCTTGCAAGGTTGAACTAAAGCTTGAGTTTGAATTCTCAAGTAAAATGATTGAGATGGCCTTCGGTAAGATTTTTAACGAGCTTACTAGTAATATGGTAAATGCATTTACTAAACGCGCAAAACAGGTCTACGAGTGTTATGAGTATTGAGTCAGATATGATTCACGTTGAGGTTGTCTATGCTCTTCCTCATGAACAGCGTGTATTTAACTTAGTGGTAAATAATCACGCAACGGTAGAAGAGATCATTCGACAATCCGGTGTATTGGAGTTGTACCCTGAAATTGATTTGTCCAAGAACAAAGTGGGTGTGTTTAGTCGTAACGTGAAGTTGGATGCGACCGTTCGAGATCGAGACCGAATAGAGATTTATCGTCCGTTACTCGCCGATCCGAAAGAGATTCGCCGTAAAAGGGCGGAGCAGGCTAAAGCCGAGGGAAGTGCAGACCCAGTCACCGGTGGCAAGCCTAGTACTGTACGTAAAAATAAGCAGGATTAATATAAACCCAATAGCTCATGTGAGTTACTCAAAGTTTGACTAACGTGATTTCTATATAATAAAAAACCTCCCAAACGGGAGGTTTTTTTGCAAAAGTCAGTTTACTGAATTTGCTCGTAAAATGCGTCACTTTTTGGAAAGTCACCACTGATGTCTGCGAGTGTGCCTTGGTCATTAAAGTTTACAATCAGATCTTTCTGTACTGGTTCGCCATGGCCAGGAGTATGATGATAGATGTAATACCAAGTGTTTGGATAGCCGTTTTCAATAAGCATTGGCGACCCTAATACGAAGCGAACCTGTGCTTTAGTCATCCCAAACTTTAATTTATCAACCGCACTTTGTTCTACATAGTTGCCTTGGTTGATATCAATACGATAAACCAGTCTTTCCAATACCGAACATCCTGTCAGCAATGTCATTGCTAATGGTACGGCAACTAACCACTTCTTTAATTGCATAATAATTTCTTAGTAACCTTTAAAATACTGCGCTGATAATAAACAAGCTCGACGCAGATGTAAAAAGCTATGCGTCGTATGGTAGACAATCTGACAACGAATTTTGAGTTGAGTTGCATTTATTCACCGATATTAGGCGGTAAATGTCACCACATGACGTATTAGTTAGGTGACGAAGAGCAAATTTCAATCGGAAGTAGGGTGATGGACGCTTTCAGCGGTGAGCAAAGCCTAGTGACTCGTTAGTCGGTTTTGGCGAATTCGCGTAATGCATCACCTGAAAAACGATAATACTCTTTTTCATGAATTAGTGTTGCACCAATTGAGCGGTAAAACTGACCTGCGGTAGGGTTACTACTTTCAGCTGTCCAGTCCAACCTTTGGCATCTACACTTGATCGCCAAAGATGCCAGATACTTCATTAACTTGAGACCAACCCCTTTTCCTCGAACCTTCGAAGATACGAACAGATCTTTTAAGTACATCTGCCCTGAGAGTTTTGGGGCAGGGAACATGATGGTATAAGATGCAAAGCCTACGACGTCATCATTATCGTAAACCGCAATGATATGAACGCCAGAATGTTCAGAGAAAACTTGGTTCTTTAGATAATGGACCAGATCGTGTTTTGATGAAGCTTTTTCTTTGAAGTAGTAATGTTCTAACTCAATAAAAATAGGGATGAGATCTAAGCAGTTGGTTTTGTGTATTGCTCTGATATCCATTTCTCATCCCTTGTCGATTTATTAAGCGGCGATAAGCAGTTCTTTTGCGTTTGCCAACGTTGAGTCGGTTATTTGACTACCCCCAAGTAAGCGAGCTAATTCTGCCACACGTTGTTGTTCATCTAATGCGTGCATTTGGGTTTCGGTTTGGCCTGCTTTGGTTTGCTTAGCTACAAACATTTGTTGATGGCCGCATCCGGCAACTTGAGGGAGGTGAGTGACACACAATACCTGAGTAGATTCGCCAAGCTTGCGTAGCATTTTGCCCACTACGGCAGCTGTTGGGCCACTAATACCTACGTCCACTTCATCGAAGATTAAACTTGGTGTATCTACTTTCTGAGCGGTGATCACTTGGATCGCTAGAGAGATGCGTGATAGCTCACCGCCTGACGCAACTTTTGCTATAGGTTGTAATGGTTGTCCCGGGTTGGTCGATACTAAGAAGCACACGCTGTCCATGCCAAGCGGCGATGGGTGCGTGTTGTCATTGCTAACTTCGATACTGAATACTGCTTTCTCCATGCTCAATTCGTGCATGCTTTGTGTGATCAGTTTGTTCAGTTCTTTTGCGTAACGGCTGCGTGATTTGTGCAGTTTTTCTGCTTGTGTTAGAAAGCTTTGGTACTTGTGTTCTACTTCTTGAGCAAGTTCATCTAAACGTTCATCGGAGCAATCTAACGCTTCTACTTGGGCCAGAAGATCTTGATGATGCTGGTAGAGTTCTTCTGGCATTACGTGGTGTTTACGAGCTACAGACATCACTTTAGAAAAACGTTCTTCTACATAAGCCATACGAGCTGGATCAACATCGATGCCATCTAAGTAGCTGCGTAATTCATTCTTCGTTTCTTCAAGTTGAATCATTGCTTCTGACAGCATGTTAGGTAGCTCAGATAGCTTTTCATCTAATTCGGCTAATTGAATTAGGGAGTGATTGGCCGATTGCAAAATACCAAGCGCATTGACTTCTTCACCTTCGTAAATAAGTTCGATGGCTTGCTGACAGGTAGTGGCGAGTTCACCACTGTTGGATAGTCGTTTGTGCTCTTGCTCGAGCTCTGCAAATTCTTCTTCACCTAGCGATAACTCATTCAGTTCTTTGATTTGGTATTCAAGCAACTGTTTTTGCGCCTGGTTTTGCTGGCTATTTTCTTTTAGCTGCTTGAGGTTATTATCCGCCTGACGCCAATGCTGGTAAGCACTTCGTGTGCTTTTTAGTAGGTTTAAATGCCCAGCATATTGGTCGAGCATGGCCATTTGGTGCTCACTTCTCATCAATTGATGATGAGCGTGCTGCCCATGGATATTGATAAGTAGCTGCCCTAGAGATTTGAGCTGTGATAGTGGAACAGGGCTGCCATTAATGAAGGCTCTTGAGCGGCCTTCTTTTGTGATAATACGACGCAAAATACACTCACTGCCATCTAGCAGATCGTTATCTTCTAACCAACGTGTTGCATGTAAGTTGTTGTCCAATAAAAAAGCGGCGCTAACTTCGGTTTTCTCTTCACCTTGTCGCACCATGCCGGCATCGGCTCGTCCGCCTAAGCAGAGCCCTAAAGCATCAATAGCAATGGATTTACCCGCGCCTGTTTCACCTGTAATGGTGGTCATGCCCTTAGAAAGCTCGAGTTGTAAAGACTTAACAATCGCAAAATTATTAACACTTAGATGAGCCAGCATTTTATTTACCTGTATAACTGAACAATACTGTATAAGAGAACAGTATATACTGTTTCTTTATACAGTAAAGTCGGGTAAGGAAAATTTTCTTTGTAGGCTGTTTTTTTGTGATGAAGTGGGAAAAATGAGCCGATGTGATTACAACGACTCATTAAAGTTGAACAGGTTACGGACGAGTTGGGTTAATCGTTAGTGGTTCTAGTGTGACGACTGCATTCACACCTGCACCTGGGTGATCCACGTATAAAGTGTCTTGCATTAGAGTGTAGTAAACGTCGACGAAGTCATCATCATTCGTGAGTACACCATCGGGGATAGTGTCGATGATCTTGTTCGTGATTTGCGGAATAATCGCGTAAGCCTGAACTTCTGGATCTGGAATCGCTTTCAATACTTCTTCGGCAACTTGAACAAGGAGTTTTGCCAATTGTTTATAGTCTGTGCCGTCATCTTGCTCCATGAGCACAATGTCTGCCGCACCCCAGCGGTAACGAGACCAGTGAATAATGATCTGATTTGGATAGTAATCTTGGTTATCGTAGTCTAAGTATGGAAGCTCCACCAAATCGAGAGTAGGCTCATCACGACTTGGATTGACGCCCGTTACGATAGCGTAGATTTCTGCCTTGCCAGAGATCCAAGGTTCTTTGTCATCGGCTAGACGGATCTTTTTCAACTGCGTGGTTTGAATTGGAGCCGCTTCGCCCACTGCGCTACTTGACAATAGCGGTGTATTTTGGCGTTGTTCATCAGCAATATATGGTTGAACTAAAGCTGGTTGACCGAGTTTTTTCATCTCAGCTTGCATAGCTTGCAAGCCTGCTTTTAGCTCTGCAGAGCTATTGTTATCAACGACAAGTACAGGTACCTCAGGGAGCTGGTAAACATCGAGTTGATGGATGTTGCCATAAACATCAAATGCTTCGATGTATTGCCAATTCTCATCATCACCACTTGGTTCAAATGCAAATAATGGCTCGACCTCGCCACTTTGCCATGCTGTTATCATGGCTTCATTTGCCAAGCGAACTTCTAACAACTGATCAGAGTATTCAGAAATACCTTTCCAGCTACGAATTTGAGTGTCAGCTTGTACAAGCTGGCGGCTGAACTCTGAGTTAGGGTTTTGCTTAACAAATGCTGATACAGACACGTTAGTCTGTTGCGGAGTAATATCTCTTCTCAGCATGGGTTCAATGGCAGCATAATTCTCACTCAATTGTTGAGCTAGGGCCCGTTTCGTCTTAGTGATATCTTCCGCTTTTGCATTGGACACACTGTTGACTTGCGTTTCCTCTGATTGGCAGCCAATAAGTGCTAATGTACTGAGAACAGACAGAATGATGGTTTTCTTCATAATATGTCCTTTATTGATTGTATGAAATAGAGTTAATACTCTATTCATGGTGAGAATATCACCGGACATAGATCATTGAATTTGCTTTTCTATCTTTTGTGTAAAGTTTGCCCACAGGATCAAAATTTATAAGCTTCTCTTTAATGATGACAAATATCGTGTCGCCTCACTACTTTGTGTCTATTTCTTGTCTAAGAAAGCCAAAAGCCAGTAGCAATTGAGCTGCTGGCTTTTTTATTGAAGTTATTACCCTGAGTAACAAGTGTTAGAACAATTTACTAGACCAGCCAAGCTTATTCCGTAAGACGTGATAGTAGCTGTAGTCTTTTGGATGGATGAGCTTTAGTACATTTGGACTTTGATAGATGTGAATTTCGTCGCCAGGGGTAACTGGAAGTGAGACTTGTCCATCACAGCTAACTTCTTGTGTTCCACGGTTTTCTGGTGATACCACCAATTTAATTCGACGTTTTCCATCAACCACCAAAGGTCGACTCGACAATGTATGCGGGAACATTGGCACGAGTGAAATGGCATTCAAGCTAGGAGAAAGAATTGGGCCGCCGCCAGAAAGTGAATATGCCGTCGAGCCAGTCGGAGTGGAGACAATCAAACCGTCGGCCCGTAAAGAGAAGGCGAAGCTTTCATCTATGTACACTTCAAATTCAATCATATGGGCAATTTGCCCTGGGTGAAGTACGGCTTCGTTTAGCGCAGCGTTATGACTCTTTATTTGTCCGTGGCGGTGTACTTCCGCCTCTAAAAGAAAACGCTCCTCTTCAATATACTCACCGTCGAGTACCGCTTGCAGAGACGCTTGGAAGTCGTCTGGGTTCAAGTCAGTTAAGAAGCCCAGATTTCCACGGTTCACGCCTATAACTGGTACATCAAATCGGGATAAAATTCTTGCTGCACCTAGCATGTTGCCATCGCCACCAACCACAATGGCTAGATCGGCATTTTTTCCTAGTTCAACTAAGCTAGCAAACTGACTCTGTGGGATATCATCCAGTATTGCGGCAAGGCGATCGTCAATGAATACTTTATAGCCCTCAGAGGTCAACCATTGGTACAACTCTTTATGAGTTTGAATTGCTTGTTGATCTCTTGGTTTTCCGATAATCGCGATCACGTTACATGGATTTTTCATAGCATTTCCGCATTAAAGAGGCTTGAATCAGGAATCTTCATCCCCATAATAATGGCAAGTCACCTAAATATGCGAATTTTTATGTGGTTAAAGCCCGCAAAAACGCGCATGGCTTTAAGGGCATTATGTTGAATTCTGGAGATATCATGAGCAACGAAGAAAACAAAGTTACAGAAGAAGAGCTTGATCAAATCATCGAAGAGGCTGAAAAAGTAGAAGCTGAAGCACAAGAAGTTGAAGCTGAGCTTGAAGAGCTTGGTGATGAGACAGACGCTAAGATTGCTCAACTAGAAGCGGCACTATTGTCTAGCGAGGCAAAAGTAAAAGAGCAACAAGATGCGGTGTTGCGTTCTAAAGCTGAAGTAGAAAACATGCGTCGTCGCACTGAGCAAGAGATCGATAAAGCACGTAAGTTTGCGTTGAACAAGTTTGCAGAAGAGCTGCTTCCTGTTATTGATAACCTAGAGCGTGCAATTCAAGCGGCAGATACAGAGAATGAAACTGTGAAGCCGTTCCTAGAAGGCGTTGAACTAACACATAAAACGTTTGTAGACGTTGTGGCGAAATTTGGCTTGAAAGCAATCAACCCTGAAGGTGAAGCATTCAATCCAGAGTTCCATCAAGCGATGTCGATTCAGGAGAGCCCTGATCATGAATCAAACACTGTTATGTTTGTTATGCAAAAAGGTTACGAACTAAACGGCCGTGTGATTCGTCCGGCAATGGTAATGGTTGCTAAGTAACTTTAACTACCTGTTTTTTAAATATAAAAGCGCCCATCATTTTTGATGGGCGCTTTTTTGTTTTAAACATAAATGACTGCATCGAACTTCGTTGTATATCGATAAATGAAAATTTGATCCCCTTCATATTTTTTCCTATTGGTTAATTATTTTCCTATAGGAGATTTTCTCTCATCTCGCTGCGTGTTTATTAACGGAAAGGGCTATAAGTGTTTGTAATCATTCGTTGTGTGAATATTTGTTCTGCATAGGAATGTAAATATAGTCATTTTTTCTAAAACAATGTCGTTAACAAAAATGTAAATTATCACTTTATTTTGTAACTTCGGTGTGTATGATTTGCGACTAATGCTTTAAAAGTAAGCATATATAACTACAAAAATGTAAATAGCAAACACAACATATCGGAGATTTATAATGGATAAATCGCTTTCTAGTAAGATTTTTATAGGCTTGTTTGCCGGCCTTGTGCTGGGGACAGCAATTCAGTACTTATTTAGCGGTATTGCGATTTTTGATACATACCTACTTGGAGCAGCAGAAGGTGTTGGCGGCATGTTCGTCTCACTGATCAAATTGCTTGTTGTTCCTTTAGTTTACGTTTCAATCGTATGCGGCATTGTTGACTTGAAAGACATCAGTGCATTTGGTCGTCTTGGTGGAAAAACTTTTACCCTTTACATTCTTAACACCATCATTGCGATTACGGCGGCTTTGACTGTCGGCTTGATCTTCCAGCCAGGAGCGGGCGCTAATCTAGCAGGAACGGTATCTGAGGCTGTACAGCTGACAACGACAGAGACGCCGGACATTTTCTCTTTAGTTGTTAACATTGTTCCTAGCAATCCTGTACAAGCGTTTGCTAGCGGCGACATGCTGCAAATCATCTTTATGGCAATTTTGACGGGGCTTGCAATTCAAGCTTTGGATTCTCGTGGTGGCCCAGCTATTCGCACATTCAAAATGGCAAATGAAATCATGATGAAATTGGTTGGATTAGTGATGAGTCTTGCACCATATGGTGTGTTCGCACTAATGATTCAACTAGGTGCAACGCTAAACGCCAATACATTAATGTCCGTTGCCGGTTACGTGGCTTTGGTGGTTGCGATGTTGGTGTTCTGGATCTTCTTCTTCTACCCAATGGCAGTGAGTATTGCGACAGGAACTTCTCCAAAGACTTTCCTACGTGCAACTCGTGAGCAGATTCTTTTCTCTCTATCTACCGCGAGCTCAAACGCGACTATCCCGGTAACGATGCGCACACTGACAGAAAAGCTTCAGGTCTCTAAATCGGTTGCTGGCTTCGGTGTACCACTGGGCGCAACGATGAATATGTCTGGTGTGTCTATCTATATTGCTCTAGCAACGATGTTTGTTGCGAACGCTTTTGGCCAGCCAATTAACACCGCAGACATCTTCACACTTGGCTTAACTATTCTTCTGTTATCTATTGGTGCTGGCGGCGTTCCTGGGGGCGGCGTGGTAATGGTAGGCGTTTTGCTTCACCAACTAGGTTTACCACCTGAAGGTTTAGCAATCATTGCAGCGGTCGACCGTATAAATGATATGTTCTGTACATCATCTAACGTTGTCGGCGACACGGCAGTGAACACCATTGTTGCAAAAACAGAAGGTGAGATAGGTAAAGAAGAAGGTGTTGATGCTGAGCCTGCTCAAGCGAACGCCTAATACCTTGAATAATTTATTTTAACCCTAATATTGAAGCGAGCTCTTATGAGCTCGTTTTTTATTTAGGAAGAGTCGGACATAAATAAATTTATCTGGGAAATGACGTTTTGTTGCGCTACAGCAGTGTGACGAGTTCCCAACTAATCAGAAAGAAACACATAAATTTCGAAAAAAGACGCTTTTTTTTAATTCTGCCCTTGAAAAGCATTTTGCCGCCCTTATCTATGTGGCATAGAGAAGCAAACATTGATTATTTTTGTTTGTGAGCAAGGGTTGAAACCCGATTCTCCTCCCCCCACATTGGGGTTATAACCAAACGAAAATAGAATTTATTCGGAGATAGCCAGATGGGTAAAATCATTGGTATTGACTTAGGTACTACTAACTCATGTGTTGCTGTATTAGACGGCGACAAACCACGTGTAATTGAAAACGCAGAGGGCGAACGTACTACTGCATCGGTTATTGCTTACACTGACGGTGAGACGCTAGTAGGTCAACCAGCGAAACGTCAAGCAGTAACTAACCCAGAAAACACGCTATTTGCAATTAAGCGTCTAATCGGTCGTCGTTTTGAAGACGAAGAAGTTCAGCGTGACATCGAAATCATGCCTTACAAAATCGTTAAGGCTGACAACGGTGATGCTTGGGTAGAAGCGAAAGGCCAAAAAATGGCAGCTCCTCAGGTTTCTGCTGAAGTTCTTAAGAAAATGAAGAAAACTGCTGAAGACTTCCTTGGTGAGGAAGTAACTGGCGCAGTTATCACAGTACCTGCTTACTTTAACGATGCTCAGCGTCAAGCGACAAAAGATGCTGGCCGTATCGCAGGTCTAGAAGTTAAACGTATCATCAACGAACCAACAGCAGCTGCGCTAGCTTACGGCCTTGATAAGAAAGGCGGCGATCGCACTATCGCGGTATACGACCTTGGTGGTGGTACATTCGATATTTCAATCATCGAAATCGATGAAGTTGAAGGCGAGAAAACATTCGAAGTTCTAGCAACTAACGGTGATACTCACCTAGGTGGTGAAGACTTTGATAACCGTCTAATCAACTACTTGGTTGATGAGTTCAACAAAGAGCAAGGCATCAACCTTAAGAACGACCCACTAGCAATGCAGCGTGTTAAAGAAGCAGCAGAGAAAGCGAAAATCGAGCTTTCTTCTACTTCTCAAACAGACGTAAACCTACCTTACGTTACTGCAGATGCAACTGGTCCTAAGCACATGAACATTAAAGTGACTCGTGCAAAACTAGAATCTCTAGTTGAAGATCTAGTACAACGCTCTCTTGAGCCATTAAAAGTAGCTCTAGCTGACGCTGACCTATCAGTAAACGACATCACTGACGTAATCCTAGTTGGTGGTCAGACTCGTATGCCAATGGTTCAAGCGAAAGTTGCTGAGTTCTTTGGTAAAGAAGCGCGCCGTGACGTAAACCCTGACGAAGCAGTAGCAATGGGTGCTGCAGTTCAAGGTGGTGTACTTGCTGGTGACGTTAAAGACGTACTACTACTAGACGTAACTCCACTGTCTCTAGGTATCGAGACAATGGGTGGCGTGATGACTAAGTTAGTTGAGAAGAACACAACTATCCCAACTAAAGCGAACCAAGTTTTCTCTACAGCGGAAGACAACCAGAGCGCGGTAACTATCCACGTTCTACAAGGTGAGCGTAAGCAAGCGATGTACAACAAGTCTCTAGGCCAATTTAACCTAGAAGGCATCCAGCCTGCACCACGTGGTATGCCACAAATCGAGGTTACGTTTGACCTTGATGCGGATGGTATCCTACACGTGTCTGCGAAAGACAAGCAGACTGGTAAAGAGCAGAAGATCACTATCCAAGCTTCTGGCGGTCTAAGCGATGAAGACATCGAGAAAATGGTTCAAGAAGCAGAAGCTAACAAAGAAGCGGACAAGAAGTTCGAAGAGCTAGCGACTGCACGTAACCAAGCTGACCAAATGATTCACGGTACTCGTAAGCAAGTAGAAGAAGCTGGTGAAGCGCTACCTGCAGAAGAGAAAGAGAAGATTGAAGCAGCAATTTCTGAGCTAGAAACAGCACGTAAAGGCGAAGACAAAGAAGCTATCGATGCTAAAGTTCAAGCACTAATGACTGCTTCTCAAAAGCTGATGGAAATCGCTCAACAACAAGCTCAAGCGCAGCAAGCACAAGGTGCTGACGCAGGTGCACAGTCTAAAGAAGACGACGTTGTAGATGCTGAGTTCGAAGAAGTTAAAGACGACAAGAAATAATATTTCTTAACCAGATGGCTGCATAGCCATCTGGGGTCGATAAGACTTCGTGTGCGGGCGTTTGGGGCAACTCTTACGCCCGTCTGTTTGTAAACGCTGTCTTTCTAGTTAAGTATGTTGCAGACAAGTGCACTTACCTAGAATGATACAAACACCAAGCGGTGAATCGATGCCGTTTGTAGTAATTAACTGGTGACGAAGAACATGTCAAAACGTGATTTTTACGAAGTATTAGGCGTAAGCCGTGATGCCTCAGAGCGCGATATCAAAAAGGCGTATAAGCGTCTAGCGATGAAATTCCACCCAGACCGAAACCAGGGGGATGATTCTGCGGCGGACAAGTTTAAAGAAGTAAAAGAAGCGTACGAAGTTCTGACCGACCCTCAAAAGAAAGCGGCGTACGACCAATACGGTCATGCTGCTTTTGAACAAGGCGGCGGTGGTTTCGGTGGCGGCGGCTTTGGCGGCGGCGGTGCTGATTTCGGCGACATCTTTGGCGATGTATTCGGTGACATCTTTGGTGGTGGTCGTCGTGGCGGTGGTGGCCACCGTGCCCAGCGAGGTGCTGACCTACGTTACAACATGGAATTGACGCTAGAAGAAGCGGTTCGTGGTGTAACGAAGGAGATCGAAGTACCGACACTAGTACACTGTGATACCTGTGATGGTAGTGGCGCGAAGAAAGGTTCATCTGCTGAAACATGTGGTACCTGTCATGGTCATGGTCAAGTACAGATGCGCCAGGGCTTCTTCGCAGTGCAACAAACCTGTCCTACCTGTCACGGCAAAGGTAAAATCATTAAAGACCCTTGTAATGAGTGTCATGGTCAAGGTCGTAAGCAGAAAACAAAAACACTTAACGTTAAGATCCCAGCAGGTGTTGATACTGGCGACCGTATTCGTCTATCTGGCGAAGGTGAAGCGGGAGAAATGGGAGCACCAGCGGGTGACTTGTATGTACAAGTGCACGTGAAAGAGCACCATATCTTCGAGCGTGATGGCAACAACCTATACTGTGAAGTGCCAGTAAGCTTTGCGATGGCAGCTCTAGGTGGTGAAGTTGAAGTACCAACTCTAGATGGTCGCGTAAGCCTAAAAGTACCTTCAGAAACGCAAACAGGTCGTATGTTCCGCATGCGTGGTAAAGGTGTGAAAGGCGTTCGCGGTGGCGGTATCGGTGACTTGATTGTTAAGTTGGTTGTCGAAACACCAGTAAATCTAAGCTCACGCCAAAAAGAACTGCTCAAAGAGTTTGAAGAATCTTGTGGTGGTGAAGCGGCGACAAAGCACAAGCCTAAATCAGAAGGCTTTTTCAACGGTGTGAAAAAGTTCTTTGATGATTTAACCAGCTAAGACTTTAGTGAAAAGCACAAA
Organism: Vibrio sp. 1580; assembly: GCF_033340055.1. Classification (NCBI taxonomy): domain Bacteria; kingdom Pseudomonadati; phylum Pseudomonadota; class Gammaproteobacteria; order Vibrionales; family Vibrionaceae; genus Vibrio; species Vibrio sp. 1580. The sequence goes on along the minus strand of NZ_JAWOVT010000009.1, from coordinate 137,408 downwards.
TACAAAGGCCTGCTAAAATGCAGGCCTTTTTGCATCTCGGTGTTCTTCTAATTCCAGCAATCACTTGGTTCTTCGACATTTGTTGACGTTAAAGTAATCGTTTTAGCGCCAGTCAAACACTCGTCGTCGTCTTGTCCCAGAGCCGATTTTGCTGTTGCTGTAATGGTATAGGCCGTACTTGCAGAGCTCGCAATATTGAAAGAAAATCTATCTGTGTCTGAATCGCATAGAGTGCATGTGCCTCCAGAGATAATATGACTCCAGTCGTACCCACCATCATAAGATGTCTCTAGCTCTAGCTGAATTCGACTAAGATCGCTCAAGGCAACCGTCCTATGAGACTTGAGCACATGATTGGTGTAAGAAGGGTAGGCGACAGCCGCAATGATCCCGACAATCACTACAGCTACCAGTAATTCGATCAATGTCATCCCTCTCAATCCTTTTTTGTAGCCGTTACAACGAGAAATTCGAATCATCACGAGTAGTTTCCTTTTCACTTTTCCGCCTATTTTTGGCAGGTGATAGCATCTGTGCAAGATGAATTACGGCCCTTTTGCCGTTTACATAGGAATTTGGGAAATGCCTCGCGGGTTTACGTTGTTGGAGCTTCTTATTACTGTTGCTGTCTTGTCAGTACTACTACTTTTTGTCGCCCCAAGTTTTTCAAAAGTTAGCCAACACATGAAAATAGTGAATTTAGCCAACGAATTACAGGGTTTTTTGATCCAAGCGAAATCGGAATCGGTGATGAGAAATCAAGATTTTTGGGTTCATATTCAAGGCTTGCCTTCATCCACCGGAAGCTGGAAGCTCACACTCTCGAGTGTATCGAATGTCACTGACATTACTTCAATGAATACTGTTGCTGAGCTGCAAGGTCATCTATATCGGGGTCTGGTGGTGTCGAGTAATATAACTAGCGTCAAGTTTGATCGTGTTATGGGGAATCCCAAAAATGCGGGAAGTATTCACCTGAAGAAATCTCAAGCGGATACCAGTCCGATAAAAGTAACTGTTCATAACGGAGCAGGGCGAGTAAAAGTGTGCGCTATGAATAAGGCAAAATATGGCTTTGAACAATGCTAAACAGCAGGGTAGTACACTTGTTGAGTTTATGATTGCTGCGTTGTTAGGACTTGTCGCTTTGGGCATTGTTGGCGCAGTGTTTCTTTCTAACCAAAAAACAGCTGTGCAGCGAAGCAAGGAAATAATGCTACTTCAGCAGATGAGTAGTGTAATTCAACAAGTGAAAGAGGATATTCAGCGAGCAGGGTTTGATGGTATTACGACAAAATCAATGATGCTTTCCGGTTCTCCTAGCGTTCTATATCAACAATCCGAAAAAATCGGTTATGTTTATCGAAACACAGCAAGCTCTGTGAGTAATACGATATATCGGTTAAAGGATAATATGTTGGAATATTGCCAGGATGATTCACCATCACCTTTAAGTGTCGTGTCTGCTGCTAGTGGATGTTTTGATCTTTTTGATCCTAAGCAAATTAAAGTAACTCAATTTGGTGTTAGTCGAACATTACTATCAGGTTCGTCAATAGAGAGTGCGTTTATTTCTATTTCAATGGCCGCTGAATTAAAAAATGATCCGGCAATTTCTCACGCCATTTTATTACAAGTTCAGCAAAGGAATTGGCAATGATACGTAAGCATCAACAAGGAGTGGCCACGTTACTTATTACTTCCATACTGCTCTCTGTCGCTTTGGTTGTGACGTTAGGCTCATATAAGAATCTATTTTATCAAATTAAGCGTGCGCAGAATGAAGTTAGTTCTCGGCAACAGCACTGGGAAGCGGAAGGAGGGCTTGAGTGTCTATTTGCTTATGTCACAGATGATGTATCCATAGTGAACGAGCTCATCCCAATTAATCACAATAATTTAAATACCTTATGTAAGAGGGAATTAAACCTTAGCCAGCTGAACGTTACTGATATAGGGGCAGGAGTCTATCGTATTAATTCTATATCTCACAATGGTTGGGCCCAGCTCAATAAAACTTTCAGTACACTAAGTAATCGTGGAAAAGGAGCGATACAAACCACATCCAAGTTAACTACTTATGGTGATTTAAAGGTTCATCCAGATGCGAAAGGTGATCTTAATTCTGACAATCTGTATGAATGCATATCACTGACTTATCGGTATAGTTATACCATGGAAGGCGGAAGCACAGGATCAAAATATAACACTGCATCAATAAGAGCGAATAGCTTATATGATGGTTCTCCTGCTGGAGGGTGTACCGCTGCAACGACAACCAATGTTACAGTAAAAGCTGGGAATGCAATTACGAAAACTAATAAACCTGAAACTTCTGATCCGCAGCTAAAAGGCGATTTTGTTTATGACTCTGAAGTCGATCCATTCCAAACCTTTTTTGATTACAAAAAAACACCGGAAAACATTGATAAAGTCAAAGCTTCATTTCCGAAAGCTGGGAAAATCAATTTGTCAAATGCGACACAGTGTAAATCAGCTATCGAAAATGCTTTTAAGGAAGTAGATAAGGTTTGGATTACTGGTGACTGCGCCATTCACGGGAATTTAGCACTTCAAGGCAACCATGAGAAATATACGTTAGTTATTCAAGATGGTATTTTTATCAATACTGGTTCAACAACATTTCAGGGTTCGCTTTTTCATTTAGTCGATAAAACTAAACCACAGTTTGCTCCTGATGAGTTAAAAAGCTATTGGGAAAGTTTGTTCTCGAATGCTGATGGCTCACCGACTAATTTTACCATTGGTAAACAATATACTGATCTTACACAAACTGTTTATGTTGATGCAGGGACATTTCACGCAACGGGTGGTTATGGTTTTGATACTGATGGGTTAAAAACCTCAATTGCGGGCTCAATGGAGTTACTATTTGATTCCAGCAAAAGACCTACAACAAGGAGAAATGATGTTCGTTGGCAAGAGGGAAGTTGGAATGCCAAGTAAACAACATGGTTTTAGTTTAATTGAAATAATGATTTCTTTTATTTTAATTGGTGTCGGTGCTCTTGGATTGGTTAAGTTGCAAGCTTACATTGAGCTGCGGGCAGATTACGCGATGCATAGCATTGAAGCGCTAAATCTTGCTGAGCAGAAATTAGAGTGGTTTCGTACGCGTGGGGCTATTTCTGCAGTCCCCTCGATGCCCGCCGCTAATTTTGATACAAATATTGTCTCTGGGGAAGATACTACGCACCCCTTGTATACTTTATCTTGGTCTGTGCCAACGGCAACTCTGTCGGGCGCACTTAAAACGATACATATGGAAGCTCTATGGCAAGATCGCCACGGTAAAATACAATCGGTAGAGCTGAAAACCATGATCTCTAAACATAGCGAATTTGATTAAATAGTCTAGGTTCCTGTTTTACGCCGATTCAATCAAAACCGATTGGAGTTCTGGATAAGGTGTTCACTGTCCGCGTTGCCCTTTTTATATTGAAGAGAATTATTTCTTGCTTCTCATCACGTATAGTTTCTTTTCTTAAAACTATCTATTCATCGCTCTATGCAACCTCTGTTTTTGCCAGCTCGTTTACTAAATGTATATGTTGATTTTTCCATAATGTTTCAGGCTTGTATCTTTGGTTTTGTTTTTTTGCAAAATATGTCTCCAATTATGAAAAAAAATCTAGAACCTTGTGCTTTCTCCATTAGTGTTTACTAGAATACTCGTTGGATAGTAGGCCGTTATAATTATTCAAATAGGCCTTGGCACCAACATCATTCACTATGGAGTTACCATGAGTAACCAAGCTGTAAATAAAGCACCATCATCGAAGCCGAGCGGGATGGAGCGCTTTTTAAACTTTATCGAGAGGACAGGTAACAAAATCCCTGATCCTGCGATTTTGTTCTTCTGGGCATTGATCATTACTTGGGCGGCGTCAGCACTTTTGTCGAATGTATCATTCGATCTTCCAAACCCTCGAACGGGCGAAGCTCTTACTATCACCAACTTACTTACGGGCGAAGCGCTAGCAAGTTTCCTTGCTAACATGGTGACGACGTTTACTGGCTTTGCGCCACTGGGTATCGTACTTGTCGCAATGCTAGGTGTGGGTGTTGCAGATTCTTCGGGTTTTATTACGACGGGTCTTAAGAAGATGCTGAACTTCACGCCAGCTAAGCTTCTTACTCCAATGCTGATTTTGGTTGCTATTGTGTCGCATACTGCGGCAGATGCAGGCTATGTTCTGGTTATTCCTCTTGGCGGTATTATCTTCCATGCGGCAGGTCGTCACCCTTTAGCAGGTATTGCGGCAGCATTTGCAGGTGTATCTGGTGGCTTCTCTGCAAACTTTATCCCTTCAGGTATCGATCCGCTATTGGCTGGCTTTACGCAAACTGCGGCGCAGGTTCTTGATCCTGAATATGTGGTTAACCCATTAGCGAACATCTTCTTCACTGGCCTATCCTCTATCATTATTGTGGGGATTGGTTGGTACGTGACAGAGAAAATCATCGAGCCTCGTTTATCAAAAATGCCAATTGATGATGATGCGGAAACCGCGCCAAACCTAGGTTCATTTACTGAACTGGAATCAAAAGCATTCCGTTATGCAGGTTGGGCAATGATGGCGGGTATTGCTTTACTTGTTGCAGCGTTAATTCCAGAAACATCAGCACTTCGCTCGCCTGAAGGTGAAATTACTGCCTTCTCAGCACCGATAATGAAGTCTATCGTGCCGTTGATCTTTATTCTGTTTATCATTCCTGGTTACGTTTACGGTAAAGTGTCTGGAACGTTCAAGACCAGCAACGACATTATCAAAGCGATGGCTGATACTATGTCAACCATGGGCGCATACATTGTTATGTCGTTCTTCTGTGCTCAGTTCCTATCTGCATTTGCTCAGTCAAACATCGGTACGATGCTAGCGTTGTATGGCGCAGAAGGCTTAAAAGCGATGAACCTACCAGGTGAAGTGACCATCATCGGTATGATCCTTCTAACCGCGTCTGTAAACCTACTTATTGGTTCGGCATCGGCAAAATGGGCTTTAATTGGTCCAATCTTAGTGCCAATGCTAATGGCGGTTGGTATCTCGCCTGAGCTGTCTCAAGCGGCTTACCGTGTGGGTGACTCTGTATCGAACATCATTTCGCCTCTAATGGTATTTTTCCCTCTTGTAGTGGTTTACTGTCAGCGTTATGTGAAGTCGGCTGGTATCGGTACGCTTGCGTCACTAATGATGCCATTCTCGATCGCAATGCTGATCGGTTGGTCTATCTTCCTAGTTGCTTATTGGATGGTAGGTATCCCGCTAGGCATTCAAGCTCCTTACACTTACACAATGTAAAAACGTTTAGGGTGTGAAAGCCGCTAATTGGCAGCCAAAAAGCGCAGGTCTTCGATCTGCGCTTTTTTGTTCTCGTAAAACGAACATCGATAGGTCTTGTAACTAGTTTTTTGGAGTTGCAGACTTTGTCCCGTGATGTGTCGCTGTAGTGAAGCCGAAGTTGGTGATAAAATTCCCGACTTCAATCATTTTTGTTTCTTTGGAGCCTCCTTTGTCTAACCATCCGTTTACCCCTCAAGATGAATTGTTTATGCGCAGAGCGATGGAGCTTGCTGAGCAAGCAGAAGCTGAGGGGGAAGTACCTGTTGGCGCAGTGCTTGTCAAAGATGGTGAAATTATCGCTGAGGGGTGGAATCGCTCTATTGGTACTAATGACGCTACCGCACATGCTGAGATCCAAACGCTGCGTAAAGCAGGCCAAAAGCTAGAAAATTACCGCCTTCTGGATACGACGTTATATGTAACACTTGAGCCATGCCCAATGTGTGCCGGAGCCTTATTGCATAGCCGCGTTAAGCGGGTTGTTTTTGGAGCGCCAGATTTAAAAGCTGGAGCTGCAGGAACAGTGCTTAATTTGTTTGAAAGCCAAGCCGCTTACCATTACGCCTTAGTTGAAAAGGGGCTGCTAGAAGATGAGTGCCGCACTCAGCTACAAGCGTTTTTTAAGCGTCGCCGAAAGGAAATTAAAGCGAAGAAGCAAGCACAAAAAGCATTAGAAAATCGAGAGAGCGAGCAAGGTAGTGGGAGTAGTGAGGGCTAGCAAACACCTACAACGTGGTAGATGTTTGTTTGGACGCACTAGTGATTGACTAAATGTACAAAAACACGATTACGTGAACTTACTTTCTTTTTCATACATGTCAGTTTACGTTTACGTCGGATAGCAGCTACTGTGTTATTTAAACGCTTTGACTGCACTCTACGTCTTCTCATATTCAAAACCTCCTGCAGACAAGACTTATACCAGTAAAGCGCGGCTCATCGATGCTTGGCAATAGGCTCGATAATCGCACTAAACATTGTATGGTTTAAACGTTCTTCATTTGACTTCTGCATTGCACAGAGCCAGCAAACAATTTCAATACGATGCTTAATAATAGGAGTGACGTTATTTCGGCAGAGTGTAGCCGAAAGCGCCGCTTCATCAAGTGAGCTAAACCATGTGGTTGTAAAGTAATCTGTTACAAAGCAATCAGTTTTACTAACGATGAAGAAAAGGCGACCAACCAAAGGAATGGTTGAGTGTGGTTGGTGTCACTCAGAATATTGGAGTCTAGATAAGTTTTCGTTAGGACTCAACAAAAATGACGAGCTTCATAGGCTCGTCATTTTCTAGTTTACCGCGGGTTTATTCTTCAATGCTTTCTTGTTCGGTGTCTTCTTCAACCGTGACGTCAGAAGCGCCAGAGACTTGTTCTACGACGGTCTCTACTGCGCCCGATATCAAAATGTCGGGGTTGAGCGGCGGAATCACTTGCAAGTCATCGCTATTCTCATCAATCGCTGGCTGTTGGCTGACATGACCAATGATGGATTGGTAGTAACGTCGAATATTTTCTACGTAATTACGCGCTTCATCGCCTCTGGCGTACCCATAGCGAGTTTGGCTGTAATAGCGCTTCTGACGCAGTAAAGGCAGCCTATCTTTTACATCGGCCCAAGCGTTCGGATCGCCACCTTGTGCTTTGGTGAGTCGTCGTGCGTCCATCATGTGGCCGTAACCAATATTGTATGAAGCTAACGCAAACCATATTTTTTCATGCTCGTTGATGCTATCAGGCACGCGACCTACAATGCGACGTAAGTACTCGACACCACCACGAACAGATTGCTCAGGGTCTAAACGGTTTGTTACCCCGACGCTTTTCGCTGTTGGCAGAGTAAGCATCATCATCCCCCTAACACCCGTTGGCGATTTTGCTGTTGGTTTCCAATGTGACTCTTGATAAGCCAATGCTGCAATTAATCGCCAGTCGAACTCTTCGCTGTATTTTTGGAATAAAGGTGCCCATTTAGGCAATTTGTCATCCAGAGCTCGAATGAATGCGCGAGTATCAACGTAGTCAAATGCTTCAATATGACCAATGTACTTTTCTTCGAGGGTGGACAGTTCTCCTGATTGTTTGATGTTACCGAAAAACTCTATCAGCATTGCATACAAGCTTTCGTCTTCAGAACGTCGAGTAAACCAAGACACAGGTTGATCTTCTGTAAGTTCGAACGCGAGCGCAAGATCGGGGTAAAGGCGTTGAGCTAGGGAAAGTTCCACCGAATCAGTCACAGTAAAACGTAACTCACCCTTCGATACGTATTTGAGTAAGTCTCTCGTGTCAGCATCACCAACAATTTCAAACTGAAGTTCTGGATACTGCTTCTTTAACGCTGTTAGGGTCGGAACATATTGCGATTGTTCAACGATCTTTAATGTTTGAGCGCCTGCATTTGTATCTTCGTCGGACTCGTCGTCTTTCGAGGCTTGGTATTCAATGAGTTGTTCGATATCACGTGGTCGAAGTTGCCCTTTTTTATATACCACTTGTTGGCTTACATAATAATAGGCAGGGCCTGGTCTAAATCGTTTGACTGCTTGTGACGTTTGATTTAAACCCGTAGCGATGATATCGATATCTCCTTTCTTAAGAGCAGGAAAAAGCTCAGCTTGGCGAAAGGCTGGTTTAATCTCGAGTTTGACGCCGAGCTGCTCCGCAAACTGACGCGCCAATTCGTAATCCAACCCTGCGGGACCATCGGGACCTATGTAGTAGGAAAGCTGATTGTTTAGCGTGCCAACACGAAGCACACCACGTTCTTGAATTTTTTCAAATTCACTTTTGGGCTCCGACTCAATCTGGCAAGCAGAGAGTAAAAGAACAGAAACTAAAATTAGAGCACTGCGCTTGAGCCGGTTGAAGTGACTTATTTGCATTGATAGGTACATCTTGGAAAATTTCTATTTGCCTTTATATCAAAGCGAGCTCATGGGGCAAAGTGAATCACACACTTATAACGTGACATTGTGTGTTTTATCGACATTTTAGTTGTAATTCAAATTTGACAAAAAAAATGACGCAAACGGTTGCTTTTGGTGTTACATCACAAAAACAATTACTATATAATGCGCTCGCAATGACGAGGTGGAATCGGCATAGGTTCGACAGGGCTTATTTTAAGTGTCTGAATTTATTCCAATATCACCTTAATCAATTGCATAAGAGACCTAAGCACATGAGAATTTTGCGTGGCTCCCCAGCTCTTTCTGAGTTTCGTGTTAATAAACTACTGGAACTTTGTCGTGAACAAGATCTGCCTGTAACTGGCATTTATGCCGAGTTTATGCACTTTGCCGATCTAAAGTCAGACCTTGATGACCAAGAGTTAGAAAAACTTGAAAAGTTACTAACTTACGGCCCAACCATCGAAGAGCATGAGCCTGAAGGTCTTCTACTTCTTGTCACGCCTCGTCCTGGCACTATCTCGCCTTGGTCTTCTAAATCTACCGATATCGCTGTTAACTGTGGTCTGGAGAAAGTGAAACGTCTAGAGCGTGGTACGGCTTATTATGTCGAATCTTCAGTTGTTCTCTCAGAAGCTCAAGCTGACGCTGTTAAAGCGTTAATTCACGACCGCATGATGGAAACAGTATTCACAGAATTTGAAGCCGCATCAGCATTATTTACTGTTGCAGAGCCTAAGCCTGTCGCACATGTTGATATCTTAGCTGGCGGTCGTCTTGCGCTTGAAGAGGCAAACGTTTCCCTTGGCTTGGCACTCGCAGAAGATGAAATTGATTACTTGGTAGAGAACTTTACTAAGCTTGGGCGTAACCCAAACGACATTGAATTGATGATGTTTGCTCAGGCGAACTCAGAGCATTGTCGCCACAAAATTTTTAACGCAGATTGGACTATCGACGGGGTAGATCAACCTAAGTCTTTGTTCAAAATGATCAAAAACACTTTTGAAACGACACCTGACTATGTGCTGTCTGCATACAAAGACAACGCAGCCGTTATGACAGGTTCTAAAGCGGGGCGTTTCTTCCCTGACCCTAAATCTCGTCAATACACGTACCACCATGAAGATACGCACATCTTGATGAAGGTAGAAACGCACAACCACCCAACGGCAATCTCTCCATGGCCGGGCGCATCGACTGGCTCAGGCGGTGAAATCCGTGACGAAGGCGCGACGGGTATCGGCGGTAAGCCAAAAGCGGGTCTGGTTGGTTTTACAACCTCTAACTTACGTATTCCTGGTTTTGAACAGCCATGGGAAACCGACTTCGGCAAGCCGGGTCGTATTGTGAATGCGTTAGACATCATGCTTGAAGGCCCTCTTGGCGGCGCGGCATTCAACAACGAATTTGGTCGTCCAAATCTATTGGGTTACTTCCGTACTTACGAAGAAAAAGTCACTTCTCATGCGGGTGAAGAAATTCGTGGTTACCACAAACCAATCATGATTGCTGGTGGTATGGGTAACATCCGCGATGAACACGTACAGAAGAAAGAGATCCCTGTAGGTGCGAGCCTAATCGTACTTGGTGGTCCGGCAATGAACATCGGTCTTGGTGGTGGTGCGGCATCTTCCATGGCATCTGGTCAGTCAGCAGAAGATCTGGACTTCGCTTCGGTACAGCGTGAAAACCCAGAGATGGAACGTCGCTGTCAGGAAGTGATCGACCGTTGTTGGCAGTTAGGCGACGATAACCCAATCGCATTTATCCACGATGTGGGTGCAGGCGGTATCTCTAACGCATTGCCTGAACTTGTCGACGACGGTGAGCGTGGCGGTAAGTTCCAATTACGCGATGTACCAAACGATGAGCCGGGCATGAGCCCACTGGAAATCTGGTGTAACGAATCACAGGAACGTTACGTTCTAGCGGTGGCGCCAGAAAACATGGAAGCATTCGACGCCATCTGTAAGCGTGAACGCGCACCGTATGCAGTGGTGGGTGTGGCGACAGAAGAGCGTCATCTAACGCTAGAAGATTCTCACTTCGACAATACGCCAATCGATATGCCAATGGATATCCTGCTTGGTAAGCCACCGAAGATGCACCGTGACGCAACCACACTAAAAGTGGAAAGCCCTGCCATTGTTCGTGATGGTATTGAGCTTAATGAAGCAGTGGATCGCGTACTTCGTCTTCCTGCTGTTGCAGAAAAAACATTCCTAATTACTATCGGTGACCGAACAGTAACGGGTCTGGTTGCTCGTGATCAAATGGTTGGTCCTTGGCAGGTACCAGTAGCAAACTGCGCAGTAACAGCGGCAAGCTACGACACTTACCATGGCGAAGCAATGTCGATGGGTGAGCGCACGCCAGTGGCATTACTAGACTTTGGTGCATCGGCTCGCCTAGCCGTTGGTGAGTCACTAACGAACATTGCGGCAACAGACATCGGTGATATTAAACATATTAAACTGTCTGCGAACTGGATGTCTCCAGCGGGTCACCCAGGTGAAGATGCGGGTCTTTACGAAGCAGTGAAAGCGGTTGGTGAAGAATTGTGTCCTGCGTTAGGTTTGACTATCCCAGTTGGTAAAGACTCCATGTCGATGAAAACCAAGTGGGAAGAAAACGGCGAGAGCAAAGAAGTTACTTCTCCACTGTCGCTAGTTATCACGGCATTTGGTCGTGTGGAAGACGTACGTAAGACCGTGACTCCTCAACTACGCACTGACAAAGGAAATACTTCTCTAGTTCTTGTTGACTTGGGTAACGGCAAAAACCGCTTAGGTGCGACAGCATTGGCACAAGTATACAAACAGCTGGGTGACAAACCTGCTGACGTAGATAATGCAGAGCAGCTAAAAGGCTTCTTTGAGGCAATGCAAGCGTTAGTACGTGATGACAAGCTAGTGGCTTACCACGATAAAGGCGACGGCGGTCTGTTTGTTACACTGGCTGAGATGGCATTCGCGGGTCACTGTGGCGTAAAAGCGAACATCGCAGAGCTGGGTGATGATGCGCTAGCCGTTCTATTTAACGAAGAGCTAGGTGCGGTTGTTCAAGTTAAGAATGATGATCTAGATTCAGTTCTATCTACTCTGGCGGCAAACGGCTTAGAGGCATGCTCACATGTGATTGGTTCTGTTGAAGCTTCAGACGACTTTGTTATCACTTCTGGTGATGCAGTTGTGCTTGAACGTTCACGTACCGAACTACGCGTTATCTGGGCTGAAACAACGCATAAGATGCAAGGTCTACGTGATAACCCTGCGTGTGCAGACCAAGAGCACGAAGCTAAGAAAGACAACTCTGACCCTGGTCTAAACGTTAAGCTCAGCTTCGACGTAAATGAAGACGTTGCAGCACCGTACATTGCGAAAGGTGCTAAACCTAAGATGGCAATCCTACGTGAGCAGGGCGTTAACTCCCACGTCGAAATGGCAGCAGCGTTTGACCGAGCTGGTTTTGAAGCAACCGACATCCATATGAGCGATATCCTAACGGGCCAAGCGGTACTGGATGAATACCATGGCCTAGTAGCTTGTGGTGGCTTTTCTTACGGCGACGTACTAGGTGCGGGTGAAGGTTGGGCTAAGTCTATCCTGTTTAACGCACAAGCTCGTGAACAGTTCCAAGCCTTCTTCAACCGTGAAGAGACGTTCTCTTTAGGTGTATGTAACGGTTGTCAGATGCTATCAAACCTGAAAGAGCTGATCCCAGGTGCAGACTTGTGGCCACGTTTTGTGCGCAACGAATCTGAGCGTTTTGAAGCGCGCTTTAGTCTAGTTGAAGTTCAGAAATCTGACTCTGTATTCTTCGACGGAATGGCTGGTTCGCGCATGCCAATCGCGGTTTCCCACGGTGAAGGGCGTGTAGAAGTACGTGATGCAGAGCACCTAGCAGCGATTGAGGCATCAGGTACGGTTGCGGTTCGTTACGTGGATAACCTCGGTAACCCAACACAACAATACCCGAACAACCCGAATGGTTCGCCAAACGCGATTACCGGTTTAACAACAGCAGACGGTCGCGTAACTATCATGATGCCTCACCCAGAGCGCGTATTCCGCACAGTTGCAAATTCTTGGGCTCCGGAAGGTTGGGGTGAAAATGGCGCTTGGATGCGTATGTTCCAAAATGCCCGTAAGAATATCGGTTAATTAACCAAAGGTTAATGTAGCTTAAGTAAAGCGTTGGTTGAGAGACCAGCGCTTTCTTTTTTCTTATCACTCTTTTTTCTTCGTCGCTCTTTCTAGTGACTTGGCGAAACGTTGCTTTGTTCTGCCTCTTCTTTGTCATCTATTATCTAGCGTAAAAAACTTGCAGCGTTTAGATTACTTTTATGCTCTAATACCGCGCTTACCAAGGGATGGTGTTAAACAGCTCAGCTTAGATGGAGTTATCAAGTTGACCGAATCCCTGATTGATCCCTAAATCCCTTAGGAAATGAAAGAAATGTCTAAGAATCCAAAATTTGCTATCCGCGTCACTGAAAAACGTAACGGCTGGAGCGCAGAAATCACTCGCCAAGTGACATCTCGTAAGACTGTAGTATCAAAGCGTGAAACAGGCTTTGACAGCGAAGAGAAAGCACAAGCTTGGGCTGAACAAGAACTGGCTGGATTTATCCAAAACCAAGTGGTTCGTAACGAGCGTAAAGCAGCGCAACGTCAAGAGCGTGAAGCAGAACAACTAGCGGCAAAAGTTCGTAAAGAAGAAGCCCGCAAAGCACGTGAAACCGAAGTAGACACTGACGAAGAATAAGTTTAAATCGGTGAGATGGTGACGTTACCCATCAAACAAATAGTGAAAATGCCCTGAGTTTTGTCTCAGGGCATTTTTTATTTATATCGGCTAAAAACAATCCGATGATACGGACAGGCTAAACGTGCCGTCTTCAGGGGCTGCAAATTGTTTATTGCCAGGAAGAAGGTGAGGGTTATTAGCATAAGTGCGATGTGTCGATTTGACCTTTGCAGAATGTCTTTCCGGTAAATCAAAGTGTTGTAAGCCGTCAGATAGATCGTTTGCTTCACCGTAGTCGAAATGTGTTGCGACGTCTTTGGGCTGCTTGGCGTAACGACAGTGATCCGGCTTACCATCTTCGTGCCAAGTTAAAGAGTTAGTTTTTGCATCTAGATTCAGGTTATTTGCTGTTGGCTGTGCGTAAAAATCTTCTGAAACTTGGTGCTTGCTTTGTTCTTGTAAGTAGTCTGCAATGTTCTCAGAAGCTTGCGCTAGGCTACCTACAGGGAAGAAGCAAATCAGAAGAAGCCGTGTTTTTAGATTGTTCATAATGTGTATGCAAGCAAAAGGAAATGATAATACTGATAAATAAAACGGCGTGCAATTATGGCCATTGGATACGATATAACAGGGCAGTTAATGTCTGCCCTGCATCTTTTAGGTATGGTTAGTATTGATAAGTGAGGTGCAGTTTGACTTCGCGACCAGGCGAAGGCACGCCATTAGATAGGTATGCTTCGTAGTAACGATCGGTTAAGTTTTTCACAACCGCGCCAACGCTCAAGCCTTCGACTTGTTGTATTTCCCAAACCACGTAAGCGTTTTGTAGCGTGTATTGCTCACTTGGCGATTTCACTTTTAAATTATTACCGCTTGCCTTGGTTTTGGTTTGCGCATCATACCAACGGACTTCCCAGCCCGTACGTAAACCAGGAATCCATTCGTAACCTAAACCCAGATTAATGTTTAATGGCGGTACATCAGGATGATCATCATCTGAACCTGTAGAGTCAGATAGGCTACCTTTGTTTTTGCCGCGAATGTAACTTGCTGAGAAATTACTGTAGAAATCTTCAATCCGGTATTGTGAAATTAGCTCAAAGCCATAGTTTTTAAAGCCATCTAGGTTTGTATTCCAGCTTTGTAACTCAGTAGTATTTTTGTCGAGGTTTTCGCCCGTTCGTATATCAACTGTGTCGCTAACATCGTTATAGAACATAGTTAACTCTGTTGCGAGGTTATCGCGAGAGTTCACCAGCCCTTCCGTTAAGTTGATAACGCTTGCTTGATAAGCATGGATACGAGACACGTCCAGATTCAAAGCAGTAGCCGTAGCGGTAGCTCGCGCATATTGCACTGAGTAGATGTTATCAACGGTTGGTGCTTTTAAAGCGTAGGCGTAGGAGGCGTTTAAACGCGTATTATTGCTCGCATCAAAGTCGATATCCAAACGTGGGCTAAAGCCTTTATGCGTCGTTTCACCGTAGTTATGTCCGGCAGCTGGATCATTATAATCCGGCGCTGCGTTCCCTTTTCCTTCACTCTTGATGTATTCGTAACGCAGAGAAGGTGTGATTGTTAGGCGGTCTGTTGCTTGATAGTGATCAGCAATGTAAGCGGCATAAATTGACTGCGTGCCAGATGGTTCGTAGTAAGGGGTGTACCAACCGTAGTTTTTCGCTTCATTACTGTCGTATGATGCGTTGAATACTAACGAGTCTCTATCGGTTTTTTGATATTGAAGCCCAGTGACTAGAGTGTGATCTCCGAATTGCGCTTGGTTAAACACATCAACGTAATCACGCTCGTAACTCAGCCATGACTCATGACCGTAACTGCCAACAGAAACGAACATTTTCTCGAATGCTACGTCAGGGCGAACCCAATGACGATCGTTTTCGGAACGTGCCATTTTGATATTGAAATCAATATACGGGTTAGTCGGCATGTAGTGGTAAGAGATGGTCGTGGTGTTGTCCGTGTATTTGTTATCGACGGTGTAAGCGTATTGGGCTTTTTCTAATGAGCCGTATTTCTTGATATTGTATTCGGTGATGTTAGGCATTTTTCCGCGGCGGTTAGCCCAAGGTTTACGACCTTCATCTTTGTAGCGAGTGTGGCTAATTTCAAACTCGTGATCGTTGTTTTCATAACCGACCTTTACGAGCATGTTTTCTTGCTCATAACCTGAGTAATCCAGCGTTTCACCACCTCCGACTTTAATGTCATCAGAATCTTTTACCGAGCCATTCGCTAGAAAATAAAAACCAGTATCGTTTTTACCATAGAGTGTTAGCGTGTAGGCGTTCTCATCGCCGTTGGTGTTGTATGCACTTGAGATGCGAGCACCAAAGTTTCTTTCGCCGTACAGGAGATCATCGACACTTTTGGTTTTAATGCGAATGGAGCCACCAAACTTCCCGTTGAGTGCTCGATAGTCGTGCGCGCCCTTGATAATTTCTGCTTCGCCAATTAAGAACGGATCAAAAAAGAAGGTACCGTAGCGGTATTGTTGAAAGCCAATTGGAGCGCCATCGACAAACACGGCGATATCGCTTGGATCATCAAAACCACGAATGTTAATACGTTCGCCACCAGAACGACCGCCACCATCTATTGATGCACCGGGAACGGCATCGATCATTGAGGCAAAATTAGAGTACTGTTGCTCTTCAATCTCTGACCAATTAATGGTGGTTTGCGCAGGCTCAGCAATGGTAATAGGTTTGGCATAACGAACGCCTATGACTTCAAGCTCTTCATTTGGCGCTGTCTCGGCATATGAATAAAGAGGGAAGAGCAAAGCCAGTGAAATGAGATTTACTTTGAGTGGATGACTTTTTAATCGTTTCATATTGATGATTTATAGTGTTTTTATGAAGCTCGGATTATAAGAACATTATTACGATTAATAAATGATAATGAGATTAATTATCAAATGTGTTTTTGCGACGGATTGTAAAGTTTTTTATCCATTCGTGGAAACTACGATAAGTATCGTTAGCGTACATAAAACAAAAAGCCCAGCATCATGGACGCTGAGCTTATTGGCTTTAAACAAGATAGTGCGAGCACTGTTGCTCCTTTTGAGCTAATCAGGCGCCTACTTGGTAGGAATTACTGAGTTTCTAACGGTATCTGTCCGGTGGTCAGCGGCTCGGCATCGAATTCAGTGAGGCCTTCAATATAGCTTTCGACTGCTTGTTCTAAAGCATTATCACCTTGGTTAAAATAGGCAAGGTGGAAAATTGCATCGCCTTCGTTCACCAATGGTAATGTTTGTTGACCGATAACCAAACCACGCTTCGGGGCTTTTAGTTCTATCTCGTCATGACCAAGAGGAGAGCTAATATAAGCGAGCGTTTCACCCTGTTCTACTTTGTCTCCCAGATTAACGACAGTACGCAAAATGCCGTTACCTGACGCGCGAACCCAGCTGGTGGACTTCGCTATGATAGGCTCAGGCAGCTTTTTCCTGCTCGCTCGCAACATACCAATGGCTTGCATTACGCGCCGAACCCCGAGTACACCAGCGCTGATCGAAAGTGGATCAAAACGCAATGCTTCGCCAGCTTCGTAGGTGAGCACTGGAATATCGCATTTTTCTGCTTCACTGCGTAAAGAGCCATCACGCAATGCTGAATCAACAATCACTGGCGTTGCAAATGCTTGAGCAATACGCAGAGTTTCTGAGTTGCTTAAGTTTGCGCGGATCTGTGGCAAGTTCGTGCGATGAATGGCCCCTGTGTGTAGATCCAAAATGTAGTCACAACGCTTGGCAATGTTGTTAAAGAACCCGTGTGCCATACGAGATGCAAGTGCGCCTTTTTCACTGCCAGGAAAGCAACGGTTGAGATCTCGTCGGTCGGGCAAGTAACGAGATTTATGGATGAAACCAAAAACGTTAACGATAGGTACTGCAATGACAGTGCCTTTCAGTTTTTGTGGATCCAGTTGGTTAATGATCTGACGAACGATTTCTACGCCATTAAGCTCATCACCATGGATAGCGGCATTCACCATTAACACTGGTCCTTCTTGTTTCCCATGGATGATTTCCACAGGAATAGATAAAGGCGAATGTGTATATAGCTTCGCTGCTTCAAATTCGATCTCTAATCGTTGTCCTGGTTGTATTTGATGTCCTAAGAGCTCAAATACTTTGCTTTTTTTACTTCTGGCCATAAACCATCTCTGTCAAATGCGTCATCAGCAATGTAACAATTGCTGCAAAATCGCACTAATCATTCTCATTAAGGACACGACAAATTACTTTAATCGTCATGCGTGAAATTTTGGTATGTGTGAAGTTTTTGTTTTCAATATGATCTTTTCTATCAGTTTAATACATAACAAGACATAGAGAAGAGTGCGCAATAATAGCCTTAAAAAATGTGACTGTATTAAAAATAATACTGTTCATGGAGGACAAAAAAACGGACTTTTAACCCTACTTTTTATCCGATAATATCCGCGCCGAATTTGAGGTTTCACACTTTCTAACTAGAGGTTTTGATGAAAAAGGCAATTGCTAAAATTGGTGCATTGACTGCGGTAGCAGTTTCACTTTCAGGTTGCGTAGGTAGTAATGCCGTGACAGGTTATGTTATGGGGTTTAACTTGAAAGCTGTTGACAACCGTTACGCTCGAGGTGGTCTAAATATGCTTTTAGCGCCTGTTTATGGTGTCGCGATCGCAGCGGATTATATCGTGTTTAACTCTCTAGAATTTTGGACGGGTAAGAACCCGTTAAATGGTAAGCCACATATCTTCGATACAAAGGTAGATACTTACATTGATGTCAATCACCAGTTAGATAAGTCGTTAACGACGGCACCAATCGCACCATTAGCGGATAACCGTGTCATTGAGCAGGGGCGAATGCAGCAAATCGATGAGAACACTGTTCAAATGGATATTACTTACAGTAACGGTGAAAAGGCGACACTCATGGGTGTACGCGATGGTGAGTTTGTTACTTACTACATTGATGGTGAAGTTGCTGCACAAACCTCAATGGATGAATTAGCCGCTTACGCGCAAAACCGTGTGTAGTTGGGTTCAACTAAACCAAAAAAAGGGTGCCGTATGGCACCCTTTGTCATTTTTCGTGATTGAATTATGCTTTCTCTGGAATCGCTTCTAAAAGCGCGACCATCTGATCCCAGTACAACTGAACAGTATCAATCTTCACTTTCTCATCTGGAGAGTGAGGGAATTTTATTGTTGGACCGAAAGAAACCATATCCATGTGTGGGTATGGTTCTTTAAATAGGCCACACTCAAGACCAGCATGGATGACCATGATGTTCGGCTTATGACCGTAAATGCCTTCATACATATCACGGAAAATTGCCATGATCTCGGAATCTGCATCTGGCTTCCAGCCAGGGTAAGCGCCTGAGAACTGAATTTGTGCGCCTGCTAGCTCAGTAATCGAGCGCAGCATGCTTTCCACTTGGCTACGGCCAGAGTCAATGAGAGAACGAATCAAGCAAAGCACGGTGACTTTATTTTCTTCTGTGCTGATCACACCAACGTTTAGAGAAGTTTCAACAACGCCTTCCACCTCATCACTCATACGGATTACGCCGTTTGGACAAGCGTTAAGTGCCGCAATGAATCGTTGCTGATCGGCGATTGAAAATACTTGCGCGTCAGTCGTGATCGCTTCATTAAAGGTTACGATACCTGTTTCGATTTTACCCAATTCAGTTTTAAGCAGCTCAGTGTAGTGGTTGAACAGCTCAGCAAGTTTGTCTTGGTTTTCGACAGGAAGCGCGACAGTAACAAACGCTTCGCGAGGGATTGCATTACGTAAGCTACCACCACGGAATTCGACTAAACGTAAATCAAGCTCTTGAGCATGACCGGCAAGGAAACGACCAAGTAATTTGTTGGCATTACCGCGACCTGTGTGAATGTCACAACCTGAGTGACCACCTTTTAGGCCTTTCAGCGTCAGTTGGCGTGTTACAAAACCTGCAGGCGTTGATTCTCGAGAAATATCGAAAGTCATGGTGCCATCAACGCCACCTGCACAACCCATGTAGACTTCGCCTTCTTGCTCAGAGTCTGTATTTAGAAGAATCTCACCCTCTAACCAACCAGCTTCAAGGCCAAATGCGCCAGTCATGCCTGCTTCTTCATCAATCGTCAGCAGAACTTCGAGTGGACCGTGCTTAATATCTTTAGATGCCAATACAGCAAGGCAAGAAGCCATACCAATACCGTTATCTGCACCAAGCGTCGTGCCTTTCGCAGTTACCCATTCGCCATCGATGTAAGGTTGGATTGGATCTTTGGTGAAGTCGTGTTCAGTGTCTTCGTTTTTCTGCGGCACCATGTCGATGTGTGCTTGAAGTACAACAGCCTTCTTATTCTCCATTCCTGGTGTCGCGGGCTTTTTGATGAACACGTTACCGGTTGGATCACGGCGAACGTCAAAGCCTTGCTCTGTTGCCCAGTTGATAATGTACTGTGCTAATGCTTCTTCATGTTTCGATGGATGAGGGATAGAACAAATCTTATCGAAAAACTGCCAAAGTGGAGCAGGTGATAAGGTACTGATCTCAGAATGGAACTCAGACACGGAGGACTCCTTTTGATGTGCTTTGCCAAATATATACCGTAAAAATGTTGTCAAGGTAGCATTAAATGCTAGACGATTTGGCCTTCAAATTGCCGTTAGCATACCACCAGATAAGGAGTACGAGTAGTCGCGATCACAAGGATTTCTCTCAGAACTGTCACAGTTTGTGAATACAATAACAAGCACTATGTGTTCTCTATCATACATTCTGAAAGTGGCTTTATTTTTTAATTCATAAAATTGTAATTTAATTACATATAAACTTTGATAAAGGTCAATTTGTGTATTTTTTGTGATTCCAATCACTAAAATGCTTGTAATTAAATTTCTTGGTGGTATATTTGTAACCAGCTTCTGAGAGAAGAATGAAATGCTCAAAGGATGAGTCCGTTTTATCGCCTCCAAGGAACCGAGAAATCAACGAATGTTTAATTGATTTAAAAGGTGATAGTTATGAAAGGTTTACCAAGTACAATGTTCTGGAATAGCAAGTCTGTTTACACCGGTAACTTTGTATACCCAACAAGCTTTGGCTACTAAGTGAAGTCAACGCATGTGACTCGAACAGTTTGTTCACCCCTATAAATTGGAATTTTTTTTCAGTGATAGTGCTGACATGATTCACCGCCACCCAAATTGGGTGGCGTTTTTTTATCTCTATTTTCTCTTCCTGACTCACTTATTGCCATCAAAGCCTTCTTCTATTCCCCATTCTTCGGTTTTATCGACTTTTCCATCAAATCTGTTAGATACCATGTTTAAAATGGGCCTTTTTCATCTGAAAGTTTAGTACATTGCTCAGTTTTTATTCTCTTTTAGAGAACTGTGTTATCTAGGTTACCTATTGTTTTATAAGAATATATTTCTTTACTTGCTTTGATGGGTTAGAGAATGTGTTTCATATCCAAAGAAAAAAAACGCATTAGAGTGAAGATTCTATCTAGAATTTGCTATTTGATAACTTTATAATTCCCGCCAATCGATTACGCAACCGTTTACTTTTTACCTTTACAGGATTCGATCATGCTCGAGAGGCTTTTTAAACTCAGTGAAAATGGCACAAATGTGCGCACTGAGATCATTGCAGGTGTTACGACCTTCCTAACTATGGCTTACATTATTTTTGTAAACCCAGCGATCCTGTCGGATACCGGTATGGACCGTGGCGCCATTTTTGTCGCAACTTGTCTTGCTGCCGCAATCGGCTGTTTTATCATGGGATTTGTTGCCAATTACCCAATCGCACAGGCACCAGGAATGGGCCTGAACGCATTTTTTACTTACTCTGTTGTATTAGGAATGGGTTATACGTGGCAAGTTGCGTTGGCGGCTGTATTTGTTTCTGGCCTTCTGTTCATTCTTTTAAGCGTATTTAAGATCCGTGAGTGGATTATTAACTCGATCCCGCATTCTCTACGAACAGGTATTTCAGCTGGTATTGGTCTTTTCTTAGCGTTTATCGCATTAAAAAATGCAGGTATCGTCGTTGATAACCCAGCGACATTAGTTTCTATGGGAGAGATCACATCATTGCCATCTGTATTGGCCGCGATTGGCTTCTTTCTTACGATTGCATTGGTTCACCGTGGTGTGAAAGGTGCGGTGATGATCGCTATTCTTGGCGTTACAGCGCTTGGTCTTCTATTTGGTGATGTGCAGTGGGGCGGTATTATGTCAACGCCACCAAGCATTGCGCCAACTTTCATGCAACTGGATTTCTCTGGTTTGTTTGAAGTAGGCATGATTTCCGTCGTATTTGCTTTCCTATTTGTCGATTTATTTGACACCGCAGGTACGCTCGTTGGCGTTTCTCAAAAAGCAGGTCTAACTGATGAGAATGGCAACATCCCTCGTTTAAACAAAGCGTTACTTGCAGACTCAACAGCAACGTCAGTAGGTGCATTACTTGGTACTTCTAACACGACATCTTATATTGAAAGCGTTTCTGGTGTGGCTGCGGGTGGGCGTACTGGTCTAACAGCCGTGGTTGTTGGTGTACTCTTCCTACTTGCTCTATTGTTCTCACCACTTGCGGGTATGATCCCTGCTTATGCAACGTCAGGTGCGCTATTCTATGTGGCGATCTTGATGCTGTCTGGGCTAGTAAGCATTGATTGGCGTGACCTAACTGAAGCGTCCCCAGTTGTTGTGACTTGTTTAGTTATGCCGCTAACATTCTCGATTGCAGAAGGTATCACGTTAGGCTTTATCGCATACGCGGCGATCAAGCTATTCAGCGGTAAGGGCCGTGAAGTGTCGATGAGTGTATGGGTGATGTCAGCCATCTTCATCGTTAAATACCTCGTCGGTTAATTTCTCGAGCAAAAAGCCAGTGTGGATTTATTCACGCTGGCTTTTTCTTTTTTACGTTGTTCACAGAAGACGGTTTTTCTGCGGAATAGGCAGAGAATTTTGATATCACCGTTGGTATTAGCGGTGTGTTTCGGTAGAATAATCGTTTGCGCAGCTTGAAATCCTCGTCTCCAAACATTTTGGAGAAGTTAGTGAGCATTCCGCTTTTGAGTGACTTCGCTAGATTTTGAGGATGCATATTTTCAAATTATTAGGTTATTACAATGAGTAAAAAATTCATTATCACTTGGGATGCAATGCAGACTTACTGCCGTGAACTGGCTGAAAAACAAATGCCAGCTGAGCAATGGAAAGGAATTTGGGCGGTAAGCCGCGGCGGTTTGGTTCCTGGCGCTATTTTGGCTCGTGAACTGGGTATTCGTTACGTTGATACAATCTGTATTTCAAGCTACGACCATGATCATCAGCGCGACATGACGGTACTAAAAGCACCTGAAGGTGATGGCGAAGGTTACCTAATCGTTGAAGACCTAGTAGACAGCGGTGATACAGCGCGCAAACTACGTGAGATGTATCCAAAAGCGAAAATGATCGCTGTGTGTGCGAAACCATCAGGCAAAGAGCTGCTGGATGATTACGTTGTAGATATTGCTCAAGACACTTGGATCGAGCAGCCTTGGGATATGTCAATCCAGTATGCTGAGCCAGTAAACCGCAAGCAAAAATAAGCGCGGTTAAAGAATATTGAGAAATGCCCCTTTATAGGGGCATTTTTTTTATTATGATATTAAATCATGCTAATAGCCTAGGGTTCTTCCTATGTCTGAAGACGTCAGTAAAAATCTTTCCGAAACTTTGTTCGTGAAACATAAGCAAGCAAAAGAAACCTCCGCGCTTACCCAGTACATGCCGACCAGTAAAAAAATACTTGATGAACGAGAAGCGCAAGGTGATCGTGCTTGGTATCGTCATTTGCGTCGCTTGCAATGGGCTTGGCAAGGATTGTCTCCGATCGAAATGGAAGGCGTACTGTCTAAAATTGCTTCATCTTCTCACTCGCGAACCAATGATGATTGGTTAGACACTGTAATGGGTTATCACAGTGGTAACTGGACATTTGAGTGGATCAAGCTTGGTATGGATCATCAGAAGCGAGCAAATGAAATGCAAGGAGAAGAGGCAGCGGATGAACTCTTCACTGCTTCTTTGTGTTTTAGTATTGCAGGCTACCCACATTTAAAAAATGACAATTTGGCATCGCAGGCTCAAGTACTGGCAAACAAAGCGTATTCTGACGGCGCAGAAAAAACTAAGTACACCATCAAGCAAATTGAAGTGCCTTACCAAAATCGCAAAATCATCGCGAACCTCCATTTACCAAGAACGGATAAACAGTTGCCTGTGGTCATGGTGAGCGCTGGTTTGGATACTCTACAAACCGACATGTGGCGTTTGTTCCGTAATCGTCTTGCACCGCGAGATATTGCGATGTTAACCGTAGACATGCCTTCAGTAGGGCATAGCTCTCATTGGCCCTTGACCGAGAATTCAAGTTGCCTACATCAAGCGGTATTGAATGAGCTTTACTCGCTACCTTGGGTTGATCATCACAAAGTGGGGTTAGTTGGGTTTCGTTTTGGTGGTAATGCCATGATCAGACTCTCTTTTGTCGAGCAGGAAAAGATCAAAGCTTGTGTCGCTCTAGGCGCACCCGTACATGATATTTTTACTTCCCCTCAGAAGTTACAAAAAATGCCGAAGATGTATTTAGATCTTTTGGCTTCCCGTTTGGGGAAAAATGCGGTTGATATTAATAGCATGGCTGGTCAGATGATGGCGTGGTCATTGAAGGTTCAGGGCTTCCTGAGCAGTCGAAAAACCAAAGTGCCTATTTTGGCTTTGAGTCTTGAAGGCGATCCAGTGTCGCCACACAGTGATAATCAACTTGTTGCTCTATTTAGCCAGTATGGTAGAGCAAAAAAAATCAGTTCCAAAACAATTACAAAAGGATATGAGCAATCCCTCGATTTAGCCATAAAGTGGCTAGAAGATGAATTATTAGGGTGACAATTCTCCTAAATTAGTTAAGAGTGATATATCTGAGCAAAAAATAAGCTCATGATAATTAAAAATAATAATCATTCTTGGGTGTTTACTTTTAACTATGAAAACGGAGATTCATATGTCAGAGACGACTCAGGGCCCGACTCACTTTCGCTTGATGTCAAAGTTGAAGGCGATAGGGCCTTACCTGCGCGAACCACAATCGCAAGAAGGGCGCTATTATTTTGATTGTTTATCTGTATGTGTAGACGACAAAAAATCGCCTGAGAAGCGTGAATTTTGGGGCTGGTGGATGGATTTGGAATCCATCGAGGGAGGCTTTACTGCTAAATATCATATTGGCAAGTACAACAAAGAAGGGCAATGGGTATCTGAAGCCCTTCCCAAAAAAGTGGTAGAGGAAGTGTATCTCACGCAGAGCACATTCCATCAAAAGCTGGTTGATACTTTAGAAGAACACTTCAAATTAGAAGTCGAATATCACACGGAGTCTTTCGATTTCGCTTAATTTGGTTGTTTTCATTTAATACCAAACAAAAAGGTGCGAAAACGCACCTTTTCTCTTGTTAATTCCCTATTTGATTGTTAAAACATCCTCTCTTTATTTGTTTTTCACTTCAGAAGACATCATGACAACGAATCAACAAAATGCAGTTGTTTCACAACCACAAACTGTCGTTGTGAAACTGGGTACAAGTGTGCTGACAGGCGGCACTCTGGCACTCGACCGTGCACACATGGTTGAGTTAGCACGCCAGTGTGCTGAGCTTAAAAAACAAGGCCATTCAATCGTAATGGTTTCGTCTGGTGCGATTGCAGCAGGCCGTGAGCATCTTGGTTACCCCGCATTGCCCAACGAGATGGCGAGTAAGCAGTTACTTGCCGCGGTGGGGCAGAGTCGCTTGATTCAAACATGGGAGTCTTTGTTTGGTATTTATGGTATCAAGATCGGCCAAATGCTACTAACCCGTGCCGATTTAGAAGATCGTGAGCGATTCCTTAACGCGCGTGACACTATTAATGCGCTCGTTGCGAACGATATTGTTCCTATCGTAAACGAAAATGATGCCGTTGCGACTAGCGAGATTAAAGTTGGCGATAACGACAACCTTTCCGCTTTGGTAGGCATTTTATGTGGTGCAGATAAGCTCTTGCTTTTAACGGACCAAAAAGGTCTGTTTACTGCTGACCCTCGTAGAGATCCGAACGCAGAGCTTATCAAGGAAGTAAAAACCATCGACGATACGCTGCGTAAAATCGCAGGTGGAAGCGGTACAACATTGGGTACTGGTGGTATGGCAACGAAGCTGCAAGCCGCAGACATCGCTCGCCGCGCAGGTATAGAGGTTATTATTGCTGCTGGTAGTGCGCCGAATGTTATCTTTGACTCTTTAAGTGCTGAACCTCAGGGCACGCGCTTCCTACCTTGCGCTGAAGCCTTAGAGAACCGTAAACGCTGGATTCTAGCGGGACCTGCGGCATCGGGCGACATCATTATTGATGATGGTGCAGTCAATGCTGTGGTCGGCAAGGGCAGTAGCCTACTTGCTAAAGGGGTCATCAAAGTTAGTGGTGACTTCGCACGAGGCGAAGTGGCGCGTGTAACAAACGCTCACGGTAAGTTGGTGGCTCGTGGCATCAGCGCCTACTCAAGTGATGACCTAACTAAAATTACGGGTAAGCACAGTAAAGATATCATCTCTATTTTGGGTCATGATTATGGCTCTGAGGTGATTCACCGCGATGATTTGGTCGTCATTCAGGAATAGAATTAGAGGGAAGCAAAGTGGATTTAACGAATATGGGTAAAGCTGCTAAAGATGCAGCTTTCGAATTAGCGACAGCGTCAACTGCGCAAAAAAACCAAGCATTAGCCATCATTGCTGATGAGCTAGAAGCAAACTCTGCTGCTATTTTGGCGGCAAACGCTAAAGACATCGAACTTGGCCGTGAAGCGGGTTTAACCGATGCGCTGCTCGATCGCCTTTTGCTTAATGAAGAACGATTGACTGCAATTGCGAATGATGTTCGCAACGTCATTAGCTTGAACGATCCTGTAGGCAGCGAAATAGACAGTAAGGTACTGGAAAATGGGATGTCACTGTCTCGTCGTCGCGTGCCGCTTGGTGTCGTGGGCGTAATTTATGAAGCGCGTCCAAACGTAACCATTGATATCGCAGCGTTGTGCTTGAAAACCGGCAACGCAAGCATTTTACGTGGTGGCAAAGAGACCTTTTTCTCGAATATGGAATTAGTGAAGGTTATTCAGTCTGCGCTCGCAAAGGCGAACCTTCCAGCCGCTTCTGTGCAGTACATTGAAAAACCAGATCGTGAGCTTGTTTCTCAATTGCTTAAGTTGGACGATTACGTCGACATGATCATTCCACGCGGTGGTGCTGGCCTACACAAAATGTGTAAAGAAAACAGCACGATTCCGGTGATTATTGGTGGCTTTGGTATCAGCCATATCTTTGTCGACGAATCCGCTGATCTAGAGAAATCCCTGAATGTGGTTGAGAACTCTAAAGTTCAACGTCCATCTGCGTGTAACTCATTAGATACGCTGCTCGTGCATGAAAAAATTGCAGCGCAATTCCTACCAATGATCGTAGAGCGCATGAACGATAAAGTGACCTTCGTGACAGAGCCTAAGGCAAAAGCACTGATGCCTCAAGCAACACAAATTCGCGATGCTGTTGAAGGTGACTTTGATACGGAATGGTTGAGCTACACTCTTGGTGTAAAAGTTGTGTCTGATGTGAAAGATGCCATTGATCATATGCGTGTCCATAACGCGAGCCACTCAGATGCGATCATGACCAATAGCTTGGAAAACTCAGAGCTGTTCATCAATTCTGTCGGTTCGGCGGCGGTTTATGTGAATGCTTCAACGCGCTTTACAGACGGTGCGCAATTTGGCCTTGGCGCAGAGGTCGCAGTATCTACGCAAAAGCTACATGCACGCGGTCCGATGGGCTTAGAAGAGCTAACTAGCTACAAGTGGGTTGGTAAAGCGAACTACTTAGCACGCAGTTAACACATTCGACGAGATCTTGAGTGAAAAAGGGGCCTTTGCGCCCCTTTTTGTTTTGTCTAACATACCAATTCCGCTACACTACATGAGCTTTTATTTCGGTTTGAAAGCGTTATACCCAAATAGCTTTAATAGAGTCCGTATAACCATGAACGCGTGGTTATCCGTGATTGCTCATGAGGTTATTTTGGTATAGATATGGAGGTGATATGCATTGTCCTTTTTGTTCCGAGAACGATACCAAAGTTATTGATTCCCGCTTAGTGGCTGATGGCCATCAAGTTCGACGTCGCCGTCAGTGCTTGGCGTGTAGCGAGCGTTTCACTACGTTTGAAAGCGCAGAGTTAGTGATGCCTAAAGTGATCAAATCGAATGGCAACCGTGAACCATTTGATGAAGATAAAATGGTTGGCGGTATTCAACGCGCTTTAGAGAAACGCCCAGTGAGTGCCGATTCTATAGAGTTAGCGATCAGTATGATCAAATCACAACTGCGTGCGACGGGTGAGCGAGAGGTTCCGAGTGAAATGATTGGTAATTTAGTCATGGACCAGCTCAAAGAGCTCGATAAGGTGGCTTACATTCGTTTCGCTTCCGTTTACCGCAGCTTTGAAGATATTCGCGAGTTTGGCGAAGAGATTGCCCGCCTAGAAGACTGAGTAGCTCATGACTCAACACACTCTTGAAAGAGCGTTTTCTGATTTAGATTTCGCCATGATGTCACGAGCTATTAAGTTAGCGAAACGTGGCATTTATACCACCGCCCCTAATCCAAATGTAGGGTGTGTCATCGTTCGTGATGAAGAAATTGTCGGTGAAGGTTATCACCATCGTGCTGGTGAGCCGCATGCCGAGGTGCACGCGATGCGCATGGCGGGTGAAAAAGCAGTTGGTGCAACCGCTTATGTGACGCTAGAACCTTGCTCTCATTACGGCCGTACACCGCCATGTGCCGAAGGGCTGATTAAAGCCAAAGTGGCACGTGTGGTTTGCGCCATGGTAGACCCAAACCCGAAAGTTGCAGGTCGCGGCATCCAGATGTTACGTGATGCCGGAATTGAAGTACAAATCGGCTTGTTAGAGCAAGATGCCCTTGCCCTTAACCCTGGTTTTATAAAGTACATGCGTACAGGCATGCCGTTTGTTCAATTAAAAATGGCAGCCAGTTTGGATGGGCAAAGCGCACTCAGTAATGGTCAGAGCCAATGGATCACCTCCCCAGCGGCCCGCCAAGATGTGCAGCGTTATCGAGCGATAAGTGGTGGCATTCTTTCTACTAGCAAAACGGTGATTGATGATAATGCATCACTCAATGTGCGCTGGGATGACTTACCTAATAGTGTTCAAGCGCAGTATTTACAAGAAGAGCTTCGTCAACCAGTACGTGTAATCTTAGACCGTCAGAACCATTTAACTGATGCGCTCAAGCTGTTCCATACCGATGGAGAACGAGTTATTGTTCGCTCTGATGGAGACTGTATCCCTCTATTGGACAGCGCTGACCAAATTGACTTATCAACGACATTAAAACGTATCTCGGATGAGCACCACATCAATCACTTATGGGTTGAAGCTGGAGCTACGCTAGCGAGTGCGATGATAAAGGCTAATCTTGTAGATGAGCTCATTGTTTACCTTGCGCCAAAACTCATGGGCAGCGATGGTCGGGGGCTTATCGGTGCTTTAGGGTTAAGAGCTATGGTTGACGTCATTGATTTAAACATTACAGACGTTCGTATGGTCGGGGTAGACATTCGCATCACCGCCACCATCAAACGTAATGAACTTAGATAAGAAATAGTATGTTTACAGGAATAGTAGAAGCAGTTGGCAAGTTAGCTGCGATTACGCCGAAGGGCGAAGATATCTCCGTCACGGTTGAAACTGGTACGCTTGATATGTCAGACGTTAAGTTAGGCGATAGCATTGCGACCAATGGTGTTTGCTTAACGGTAGTTGACTTCGGAAGCCACTATTACAGTGCTGATCTGTCATTAGAAACCTTGAAGAAAACTGGGTTTGCTGAATACCAAGTAGGCGATAAGGTGAATCTAGAAAAAGCCATGTTGCCAACAACGCGATTGGGTGGACATATCGTTTCTGGCCATGTCGATGGGGTTGGTGAAATTGTCGAACGCAATTCAGTTGGCCGTGCGATAGAGTTTTGGGTTGCAATGCCTGCGGAAATTAGCAAGTACGTTGCAGAGAAAGGCTCGATTACTGTTGATGGTATTAGCCTAACCGTCAACGACTTACGTAAAAATGCTTTTAAGCTGACGATCGTTCCTCATACGAGTGAAGAAACTACGATTGACCAGTTTCAAGTGGGGCGCAAAGTCAACTTAGAAGTTGATGTACTTGCGCGTTATATGGAGCGTTTACTGCAAGGACAACAAGAAGATAAGGCCGAGTCTCGTATCACGATGGACTTTTTACAGCAAAACGGTTTTGCATAAGTCTTGGGAGTGGCTGCGTGAGGCATGCGATAAAGAGCAGACTCACAGAACACCGCGAGATTCATTGACTTGCTTAATGCAAAGCTCAAACTATTGACCTAACTAGCATTCACTGCAACGTAATTTTTCATTGCTGTCGCAATAACAAATTTAGAATAACGGGATAACAGACTATGCCAATCAGTACGCCACAAGAAATTATTGATGATATTCGCGCAGGCAAAATGGTCATCCTAATGGATGATGAAGACCGCGAGAATGAAGGTGACTTGATCATGGCTGCCGAGCATATTACGCCGGAAGCCATCAACTTTATGGCAACCTATGGCCGTGGCCTGATTTGTTTAACCATGACCAAAGATCGTTGCGAAAGTCTAGGTCTGCCACCAATGGTGCAAGACAATAATGCGCAATACACCACCAACTTTACTGTTTCGATTGAGGCAGCAGAAGGGGTAACGACTGGTATTTCAGCCGCAGATCGCGCACGTACCGTTCAAGCAGCAGTCGCGCCAAACGCTAAAGCTGCGGATTTGGTGCAGCCTGGTCACATCTTCCCTCTCGCAGCTCAAGACGGCGGTGTACTGACTCGCGCAGGTCACACTGAAGCTGGCTGTGATTTGGCTCGTCTTGCTGGTTTAGAGCCAGCATCGGTGATTGTTGAGATCTTAAATGACGACGGCACCATGGCTCGTCGCCCAGATCTAGAGATCTTTGCAGAGAAGCACGGTATTAAATTGGGCACTATTGCCGACCTAATTGAGTACCGCAATAACACTGAGACAACGATTGAACGTGTGGCAGAGTGCAAGCTACCGACAGAGTTTGGCGAGTTCACGTTAGTCACTTACAAAGACACCATTGATAACCAAGTGCACTACGCAATGTGCAAGGGCGATTTGAAAGAAAAAGCGCCACTGGTTCGCGTTCATCTTCAAGACGTTTTTACCGACTTACTACGTAGCGATCGTAATGCAGAGCGCAGCTGGACACTAGATAAGGCAATGAAACGCATTGGTGAAGAAGGCGGTGTGCTGGTTGTTCTTGGCCATGAAGAATCGACCGATCTACTTATTCATCGCGTGAAGATGTTCGAAGCGCAAGACAAAGGTGAAGCCCCAACGCTTGCTAAAAAACAAGGCACGTCTCGCCGTGTTGGCGTTGGTTCACAGATTCTTGCGGATCTCGGTGTACATGATATGCGCCTTCTGTCATCGACCAACAAAAAGTACCACGCGTTAGGTGGTTTTGGTCTGAACGTTGTTGAGTACGTCTGCGAGTAACAACCGAACAATAAGTTCCTAGTCTTTGACGTGCTTAACTCGTCAATGGCTAGGAACCGGTGATTTGCCTCCAATTTCCATTAGATATTGCTCACAAATTTGTGCTAGAATCCGGCGATTCTCACTTGATGAACATATTTCACTTATAAATAGAGTTAAAGGAAAGCTTATGAAAGTGATCGAGGGTGGCTTCCCAGCGCCAAATGCAAAAATTGCTATCGTTATTTCTCGTTTCAACAGTTTTATTAACGAAAGCCTACTTTCTGGTGCGATCGATACACTAAAGCGTCACGGACAAGTAAGCGAAGACAACATCACGGTTGTGCGTTGTCCAGGTGCCGTAGAACTACCTCTAGTAGCTCAGCGTGTTGCTAAAACTGGCAAATTCGACGCTATTGTTTCTCTAGGGTCTGTTATTCGCGGTGGAACGCCTCACTTTGACTATGTTTGTAGTGAAATGAACAAAGGTCTAGCACAAGTGTCTATGGAATTCAGCATTCCAGTAGCATTTGGTGTTTTGACTGTTGATACGATCGATCAAGCGATTGAACGCGCAGGAACCAAGGCTGGTAATAAAGGTGCAGAGGCTGCACTAAGCGCACTTGAAATGATTAATGTACTATCTGAAATTGATTCCTAATGGGGGCCAGTGTGAAACCAGCCGCACGTCGTAACGCACGTCAATTCGCTCTACAGGCGATCTACTCATGGCAAATTACTAAAGAGAATGTTGCCAAGATTGAAGAACAGTTTTTGTCTGGCGACAAATACGATGAAGAAGAACTTCATGCATCTGAGCCAGCGCTTGCTGCTCCAGAGACAGACGTAGCTTACTTCCGTGAACTATTAAGCGGTGTTGTACTTAGCCACGCTGAGCTAGATAGCAAAATTCGTCCATACATCTCTCGTCCTATGCAGGATTTAGATATGATGGAACTTGCTCTTCTTCGCCTTGCTATGTACGAGATGACTCGTCGCGAAGATGTTCCTTACAAAGTTGTTATCAATGAAGCGATTGAACTTGCAAAAGTTTTTGCAGCAGAAGATAGCCACAAGTTTGTGAATGGTGTACTTGATAAAGCAGCACCTCACATTCGTAAGAAATAACGATTTCTTCAATGAAAAGGTCAGCACATGCTGACCTTTTTTGTATCAAAAGCTTTTACATCAAAAAGTAAGTGAATTATGTCTGGTGAATTTAATCTGATAGACAAGTATTTCGTCGGTCGTCAGAGCCAACGTAAAGATGTCCATCTAGCCGCTGGTGATGATTGCGCTTTGGTCAAAGCGCCAGCTAATGTTCAGATTGCGATTAGCACGGATACATTGGTAGCTGGAACGCATTTCTTAGCCGACGCGAACCCAGCATGGGTCGCACACAAAGCATTGGCTTCTAACATCAGTGATTTGGCGGCGATGGGCGCAACGCCTGCGTGGGTGAGCTTTGCATTAACGATGCCTGAGCCAGATGAAAAATGGCTTGCTCCTTTCTGTGATGCATTTTTCGAACTGGCTGATTACTATGGTATTCAGTTAATAGGCGGTGATACCACCAAAGGGCCATTGTGTCTGACACTTACGGTGCAAGGTTTTGTACCTGAAGACAAAGCGCTCACGCGATCCGGAGCCAAGCCTGGGGATTGGGTATATGTAACGGGAAACCTTGGCGATGCAAAAGCTGGCTTGGATGTGATTCTAGATGACTCTCTGCGCAGCAGAGCCGGCGCGGAAGCACTAGAGCGAGCTCATTACCTTAGTTCTCCGCGTGTGCTTGCTGGACAAGCTCTTGTTGGCTTAGCCTCGTCGGCGATAGATATTTCAGATGGTTTAATCTCTGATATTAAGCACATTTTACAGCGATCTCAGGTTGGGGTTAGTATTGATGTCTCTCAGCTACCGATCTCTTCAGAATTAGTCCAGTTTTTAGATGATAAGATCAGCGCGCAGCAGTATGCTTTAGCAAGTGGCGAAGAATACGAGTTGTGTTTTACCGTGCCGGAGCAAAATCGAGGCTCGTTACAAAGCGCTTTATCTCATACTGGCTGTAAGGTCACATGTATTGGTCAAATCCGACCAAATGGAACCTTCGAGCTGCATGATAACAATCAACCACTTGATTGGGACTTAAGTGGCTTCGACCACTTTAAATGATCTGAGCTAAGCTCTAGCCAAGAGCCTGTTACTATTGAGTAACTCGCAGGCATGACGATTGAAACCAAACTAGCAGTATAGGTTTAAGGATATGACCAACCCTCTTTCTCTGATTTCATTAAAGAATCCGTGGCATCTATTGGCGACGGGTTTTGGCAGTGGATTATCCCCGTTTATCCCTGGAACAATGGGCACACTGGCGGCCGTGCCTTTCTTTTTGCTGTTGGCACAATTACCATTTACGGCGTATGTCATTGTTGTTCTGATTTCGTGTGTGATCGGCATTCAAATATGCCAAGTGACGTCTGCAGACATGAAAGTACATGATCATGGTTCAATCGTATGGGATGAGTTTGCGGGCTTTTGGATTACGATGAGCATTGTACCTGCACTGAATATTCCACTCACTGAATGGAAGTGGTTGATCACTGGCTTCATCTTATTTCGTTTTTTCGATATGGTAAAACCTTGGCCAATTGGGTGGCTAGATAAGCGAGTTCACGGTGGGCTGGGTATTATGGTTGATGATATCGTGGCGGGAATTATGGCTGGTGTTGCCCTGTTTCTAGTCGCAAAATACGCTGGCTGGATGAATTAAACCATGAACTAAACACTGGACGTAAAAAAGGGATGCCATGAGCATCCCTTTTTACATGCTATTTTGCTAAATAATCCAAGATGGATTTTTCAATTCCTTTTGCATCGAGACCAAGCTCTTCATGCAGTTCATCTTGTGTTCCCTGACGAATAAACTCATCGGGTAAACCTAGGTTTAAGACTGGCTTAATGATTTTATCTTTCATCATGAACTCAACGACACCCGCACCTGCACCACCTGCGATAACATTTTCTTCTAACGTCACGAGCACGTCATGATCTGCGGCTAATTGACGAATTAATGCTTCATCGAGCGGCTTCACAAAGCGCATATCAGCAACAGTGGCGTTAAGGTATTCTGCCGCTTCTAGCGCGTTACCCAAGAAAGTACCAAAGCTCAGAATAGCAACTTTTTCACCTTGGCGAACCATGCGCCCTTTACCGATTTCTAACGCCGTAAACTCAGTTTCGATTTCTACGCCCATGCCGCTACCACGAGGGTATCGAACCGCACTCGGGCCAGAATGCTTATGGCCAGTGTAAAGCATTTGTCGGCACTCGTTTTCGTCGCTTGGCGCCATGATCACCATGTTCGGAATACAGCGCATAAAGCTCAAATCGAACGCACCTTGGTGAGTTTGACCATCTGCGCCAACGAGACCTGCGCGGTCGATCGCAAACATCACTGGTAAGTCCATGATCGCGATGTCGTGGATCAATTGGTCATAACCACGTTGCAAGAAAGTCGAATAGATAGCAACGATTGGATGATCGCCCGCAATTGCCATGCCTGTTGCCAGTGTCACTGCGTGCTGCTCAGCAATCGCCACATCAAAGTATTGGTCTGGGTACTCTTTTGAGAAACGCACCATACCTGATCCTTCGCGCATTGCTGGCGTAATTGCCATTAGCTTAGGATCTTGGGCCGCCATGTCACATAAAAAGTCACCGAAGATCTTTGAGTAAGTTGGCTTACCGCCACTGCTCTTCGGCAGACAATTATGCGTTGGATCGAATTTAGGAACACCATGGTAGCCGATAGGATCTTTCTCGGCAGGCTCATAACCTTTGCCTTTCTTGGTCATGATGTGCAGGAATTGAGGGCCTTTGAGCTCACGCATGTTTTTTAGCGTTTTGACGAGTTCATTGACGTCGTGTCCATCAATCGGGCCAATGTAATTAAAGCCGAACTCTTCGAACAGAGTACCAGGCACTACCATGCCTTTGAGGTGTTCTTCCGTACGGCGAACCAACTCTTTAATAGGTGGAACACCAGACAACACTTTTTTACCGCCTTCACGGATAGAAGTGTACAAGCTGCCAGAAAGTACTTTCGCAAGGTGGTTATTCAGGGCGCCGACGTTTTCTGAAATCGACATTTCGTTGTCGTTCAAAATCACCAACATATCAGGATGAACGTCGCCAGCGTGGTTCATGGCTTCGAATGCCATGCCTGCTGTAATTGCGCCATCACCAATCACACTGACGATTTTGCGACCTTTACCTTCTTTTTGTGCGCTGATGGCCATGCCAAGACCTGCACTAATCGATGTCGAAGAGTGGCCGACAGATAAGGTGTCATATTCACTTTCTTCACGCCAAGGGAAAGGGTGTAGACCATCCTTTTGGCGAATTGTTGGCATTTTATCGCGACGTCCGGTGAGGATTTTGTGCGGGTAAGCCTGATGACCAACATCCCAGATCAATTTGTCGATAGGGGTGTTGTAAACATAATGCAGAGCGACAGTTAGCTCTACGGTGCCTAAGCCAGACGCTAAGTGTCCGCTAGATTGGCTCACTGAATTTAGCAGATACGTTCGCAGTTCATCACACAGATTTGGTAATGTTTCTTTCGGAAGAAGACGTAATTCTTCCGGTGTATTTGCTAACGCCAGTGTTGGGTACTTTGAAATATCAAGAGTCATATAAATGCGCGCTTATAGTGTTAATTTTTGCGCTCGATGACATATCGGGCGAACTCTTCGAGTAACTGAGTATTGTATGGGATAGCTTCCAATGCTTGAAGTGCTTCCTGTAACAGAGTGTGAGCTTTCTCTATGGCTCCCTCTAAACCCAGCAGGGAAGGATAAGTGCTCTTATTCAGACCTTGGTCGGAACCTTGAGGCTTACCCAGTGTTTCTGTGTCACTGATGATATCAAGAATATCGTCTTGAACCTGAAACGCCAAACCAATTGCTTTTGAGTAGCGCTCCAAGTGAGGTAGAACCTCGATACCTTTCTCACCAGCAGCTAATGCACCTAATTTTACCGCACAATCAATCAGAGCTCCGGTTTTTTTACGGTGTATCTCTTCCATTTCTTCAAGAGAAACTTGGCGATTTTCCGCGCCTAAATCTAAGGCTTGCCCTACACACATGCCGCTGGCACCAGAAGAATGCGCTAATGCTTTGATCATGTTGATGCGTTGAGCTTCTGCCGCCGGGCTTAATTGACCATCAGCAATAATAGTGAAGGCAAGGGTTTGTAGTGCATCACCTGTCAGTATTGCGGTTGCTTCATCAAACTTAATATGACAAGTTGGTTGACCTCGACGCAGTTCATCATCGTCCATGGCTGGCAGATCATCATGAATGAGTGAGTAGGCATGTATACATTCGATAGCAGCGGCGGGGGTGTCTAAGTCTTCAGGTTTACAGCCGAGCATTTGACCTGTGATGTAAACAAGAAAAGGGCGAACGCGTTTTCCACCTAGCAAAAGGCCGTATTTCATTGCTTGAATCAATGGCTGCTCTTGATATGGAAGCTGATCGAGCCACAAATTCAATTGCTGATTGTTTCTTTGTTGAAAAGACGTCAATGTCTGTTGCATCACATTGCTCACTACTGATTGTTATTCTGAATCTGGTTTGAAGTCACTCAGTGGTGCTTCATCATCTTCACTAAGAAGAATGCTCACGCGCTGTTCGGCGTCGCTTAATTTAGTTTGGCCTGCACGAGCTAAGGCAATGCCTCGTTCAAACTTACGCAGGGCATCATCTAGAGCAAGATCGCCATTTTCTAATTGATCAACCAAGCTATCAAGCTCTTCAATGGTTGCTTCAAAGGTCATGTTTTCTGGTTTCTTGACCGCCATCTTTTTTCTGCCTTAATCAAGCCTCGGGTAAGATGCACGAAAGTTACCTTAGCCTAGTAACTTGGTCAAATTTAACCTTATATAATTGTCACAAAATTAGCGTTCAACGAGTCTAAGCGATGAAACCCCATATTTTGGTTGAGGTTGTTAAGTGTAATTTGTGATCCATTAGCTAAGATTTTTCTAAAAATTCTGCGCGAGTTGTCGATACAGGTAATAATCCGCCCAATGGCAGTATTTGAGTATAGCGTGAGGAGTGCTTTGTGGATTTAGCAACCCTATTAGGTTTGATTGGTGGTTTTGCATTCGTCATTATGGCGATGGTGCTTGGTGGCAGCATCGGCATGTTTGTCGATGTCACGTCGATCCTTATTGTCGTTGGTGGCTCAATATTCGTCGTGTTGATGAAGTTCACAATGGGACAGTTTTTTGGTGCGACAAAGATTGCTGGCAAAGCCTTCATGTTTAAAGCGGATGAACCCGAAGACCTGATCGCAAAAATTGTGGAAATGGCCGATGCGGCGCGTAAAGGTGGTTTTCTTGCTCTTGAAGAGATGGAAATAAACAACACATTCATGCAGAAAGGCATTGATCTACTGGTTGATGGCCATGATGCCGACGTTGTGAGAGCGGCACTCAAAAAAGACATCGCGCTTACGGATGAACGACATACGCAAGGTACTGGCGTATTTCGCGCCTTTGGCGACGTTGCTCCTGCGATGGGAATGATTGGCACCTTGGTTGGTCTTGTTGCGATGCTTTCAAACATGGATGACCCTAAAGCGATTGGACCAGCAATGGCCGTTGCACTCTTGACCACATTGTATGGCGCGATCCTGTCTAATATGGTGTTTTTCCCTATTGCGGATAAGCTTTCTCTTCGTCGTGACCAAGAAACGCTAAATCGCCGTTTGATCATGGATGGCGTATTAGCGATTCAAGATGGCCAAAACCCGCGAGTGATCGATAGTTACTTGAAGAACTACCTCAATGAAGGTAAACGTGCCCTTGAGATTGACGAGTAACTTGGAGAGTCGTGATGGATGATGAAGATAACAAATGCGATTGTCCGCCACCTGGCCTCCCGTTATGGATGGGGACATTTGCAGATTTGATGTCGCTACTGATGTGTTTCTTTGTTCTTCTGCTCTCGTTTTCTGAGATGGATGTACTGAAGTTCAAACAAATTGCAGGATCAATGAAATTTGCCTTCGGTGTGCAAAATCAGCTTGAAGTGAAAGACATTCCCAAAGGTACTAGCATTATTGCCCAAGAGTTTCGACCGGGTCGGCCGGAACCAACTCCGATTGATGTCATCATGCAGCAAACCATGGACATCACTCAGCAGACGCTCGAATTTCATGAAGGGGAGTCTGATCGAGCTGGTGGCACAAAACGTGATGAAGGCAAGTTAACGGGTGGGCAATCGCCAGAAACGTCAACTCAAAACAATGAATCTGCCGAAGCGGACATGCAGCAACAGCAATCTAAAGAGATGTCGCAAGAGATGGAAACCTTGATGGAAAGCATCAAGAAAGCCTTAGAGCGAGAGATTGAACAAGGCGCCATTGAAGTTGAAAACCTCGGTCAGCAGATTGTTATACGTGTGCGTGAAAAAGGTGCATTCCCAGAAGGTTCGGCCTTCTTGCAGCCTAAGTTTCGTCCTTTAGTTCGTCAGATTGCAGAGCTAGTAAAAGACGTGCCAGGCATTGTGCGAGTATCTGGCCATACAGACAATCGACCGCTAGACTCGGAACTTTATCGTTCTAACTGGGATCTCTCTTCTCAGCGTGCAGTATCAGTCGCGCAAGAGATGGAGAAAGTGAGAGGCTTCTCTCATCAACGTTTAAGAGTACGAGGCATGGCGGATACGGAACCCTTGTTACCGAATGATTCTGATGAAAATCGCGCGCTTAACCGACGGGTTGAAATCAGCATTATGCAAGGCGAGCCTCTCTACAGTGAAGAAGTGCCGGTAATTCAATAACTAGGCTTTAGTTTTAAGTCAGTAAAGAGATAAGAAAGCGAGCAGATTGCTCGCTTTTTTTGTTTTTCCAATCCGCTTGGGTGTATAATCTTGCGCCTTAAAAGTGAGCTCAGACTACTTTTTGTGACTGAAACGCGGTTTTACTGCGTATGAAGTATTGAAGTTGAGTGTCACTCTTTGTTGATTGCGAAACTAACCTGCGAATTAGACTATGAAATTTATTGTAAAGCCCCATCCAGAAATTTTTGTAAAAAGTGAATCTGTGCGTAAGCGCTTCACAAAGATTTTAGAGTGCAACATTCGTAACATCATTAAGAGCCGCACGGAGTCTGTCGCGGTATTTAACCGTCGTGATCACATTGAAGTGACCTCTGAGAGTAACGAATTCCACGCTGAAGTTCTTGAGGTTTTGACTCATACACCAGGCATTCACCACGTACTGGAAGTGAAGCAAACTGAATTTAAAGACTTGCACGATATCTTCGAGCAAGTGCTAGAACTCAACCGTGCTGCACTCGAAAATAAAACCTTTGTTGTACGTGCGAAGCGTCGTGGCAAGCATGACTTTACCTCCATTGAACTAGAGCGTTATGTAGGCGGTGGTTTAAATCAAGCGATTGAAAGCGCTAGTGTTAAGCTACGAAACCCAGACGTGACGATCAAGGTAGAAGTCTCGAACGACAAGCTAAACCAAGTATTGTCTCGTCATAAAGGCCTAGGTGGTTTCCCTCTGGGTACGCAAGAAGACGTGTTAAGCCTGATCTCGGGTGGTTTCGATTCTGGTGTTTCAAGCTATCTTCATATCAAGCGTGGTTCAAAAGTACATTACTGCTTCTTTAACTTAGGTGGTCCAGCACACGAAATCGGCGTTAAGCAGGTTTCTCACTACCTATGGAACAAATACGGTTCTTCAGCAAAAGTACGTTTTATCTCAGTTGATTTCGAGCCTGTGGTTGCGGAAATCCTAGAGAAAGTCGATGACGGCCAAATGGGCGTGATCTTGAAGCGTATGTTTATGCGTGCAGCAGGCATGATCGCTCAGAAGATGAAGATCGAAGCATTGGTAACAGGTGAAGCACTAGGTCAAGTATCGAGCCAAACGCTAACCAATCTACGCCACATCGATAACGTAACTGACACGCTGATTCTGCGTCCACTTATCAACTGGGATAAAGAAGACATCATCAATCTAGCACGTGAAATCGGCACAGAAGATTTCGCAAAGACAATGCCAGAATACTGTGGTGTTATCTCTAAGAAGCCAACCGTGAAAGCGGTGAAAGGCAAGCTAGAAGCTGAAGAAGAGAAATTCGACTTCAGTATCCTTGAGCAAGTGGTTCAAGAAGCTCGCATGATGGACATTCGTGATATCGCGAAAGAGTCTGAGCAAGCCGCACCAGAAGTAGAGCAAGTTCAAGCGGTAGAAGAGCACGCGGTTGTGCTAGATATTCGTAGTCCTGAAGAGGAAGACGATAACCCACTTGAAATCGAAGGTGTGGATGTGAAACATATCCCTTTCTACAAGCTGGGTACACAGTTTGGTGACTTAGACCAGTCTAAGACATACCTACTTTACTGTGACCGCGGTGTGATGAGCCGTCTGCAAGCGCTTTACTTGCAAGAGCAAGGCTTCAGCAACGTAAAAGTTTACCGTCCATAGCTGACTGTTAAAATACGTTAAAAGGCGCAAATTGAGACATCAATTTGCGCCTTTTTTGTTTTTGATCGCGTTACAGACAACCATTACTTAGCATAATGTTGAGGCTCATCGCAAAGCCATACACTTTGTGTTGATATAACGATAATTAATCCGAAAGAAGAGTAATAAAGTGATATTGCTGCCAGATATGCGGATGAGATTTTTGATAGATAAAAAAACACCGCCTAATTTAGGCGGTGTAACAAATTTGACAGACAGGTCAAAAATAAATACAGGAAGTATATGTTTTGTCACAGGGAGTGTGGACAAAACATTATGGTAGAAATCTACCTAACTCGAAATACGAGTTTGCAAACACAACATCGCAACAACGAAGCCAATTGATTTCCAAAGAAATCAAGCCGTTCAGGCCCGTGTTGCGGGGTGAAATATAGAATTTATCTGGCTGTTCGACAACGGACATTTTATAATGTTTCAGATTAAAAAAACTAATCCTATTAGAGGTCCCATATGTCTCGCAGATTGCCTCCATTAAATTCGCTTCGAGTCTTCGAAGCGGCTGCTCGTCATCTCAGTTTTACACGAGCAGCAGAAGAGTTATTTGTTACTCAAGCCGCGGTCAGTCACCAGATTAAAGCGCTTGAAGAGTTCTTATCATTGAAGCTCTTCCGTCGACGTAATCGTTCTTTGTTGTTAACAGAAGAAGGCCAAAGTTACTTTCTCGATATCAAAGATATTTTCACCTCGATTGCGGAAGCGACAGATAAGGTGTTGGAACGTAGCGAAAAAGGGGCATTGACGATTAGCCTACCGCCGAGTTTTGCTATCCAATGGCTTGTACCTCGTTTGGCCGATTTTAATGCTCAAGAGCCCGATATCGATGTTCGTATTAAAGCCGTAGATATGGATGAAGGCTCACTGACTGATGATGTTGATGTGGCGATCTACTATGGCCGTGGGAACTGGCCAGGTTTGCGAGCAGATAAATTGTACCAAGAGTTTTTGATCCCACTTTGTTCACCTTCATTACTTTTGGGTAACAAACCATTAGAATCTTTAAGTGACCTCAAATTACATACTTTGTTACACGATACTTCGCGTAAAGACTGGAAGCAGTTTGCTCGTCATTACAACATTGAAGGCATCAACGTAAACCACGGTCCTATTTTTAGTCACTCAACGATGGTGCTACAGGCAGCTGCGCACGGTCAGGGGGTCGCGCTCGGTAACAACGTACTCGCCAAACCTGAAATGGAAGCCGGACGACTCATTGCACCATTCGACGAAGTTTTGATATCCAAGAACGCATTCTATGTGGTGTGTCATGAACAGCAGGCAGATATGGGCCGAATCGCAACGTTTAGAGATTGGATGTTAGCAACCGCGAGAAAAGAACAAGAGGAAGTATTGGATGAATCACTGGATAGCTGAGGGGCCTGAAAACGGACCGCTGTTTATTTTTGCTCACGGCGCAGGTGCGGGGATGGAGCATGACTTCATGACAGCGGTTGCCAAAGGATTAGTGGAGCAAGGTATTCGTGTAGTGCGTTTTAATTTCCCTTACATGGTGAAACGTTCGGAAGATGGCAAAAAGCGTCCGCCCGATCGCGCGCCAAAGTTGCTCGAAGCATACAGCGAAGTGATCGCTCACTTTACTTCTTCTCCCGTGGTTATTGGTGGTAAGTCAATGGGCGGTCGTATGTCGAGCTTGTTGGCTGAAAATGAGCTGGTGGCGGGCATTGCCTGTTTAGGGTTTCCATTTCACCCGCCAGGAAAGCCAGAGAAATACAAAGGCGAGCACTTAGCAACCATTGAGAAACCTACGCTGATTCTGCAAGGGGAACGAGACACCTTTGGTAAGCGTGAGGAATTCGATGATTTCGTCCTTTCGTCACAAGTAACGGTGAGCTTTTTACCTGATGGTGACCACAGCTTCAAACCGCGCAAGATCTCAGGTCATACTGAAGTGGGTAACATTGCACTCGCGATAGAGCAGTTAGCGGCGTTTATACAAGAGGTGTACAGTGAAAAGTAAGTGGTTACTCTCATTCTCTGGTTTGTCTGGGCTGCTTTCGGTCGCTCTTGGAGCATTTGCTGCTCATGGGCTAAAAGCGACACTGGCCCCTTATTTGCTCGGTGTATTTGAGACCGGAGTTCTGTATCAATTTATTCACACGTTGGCGATTGTGTTTTGTGCCATTCTGCTTCTGCTCAATTTGGGACAAAAAGCACAAAAGTATTTTTTCATTGCGGCGATTTGCTTTATTATCGGCATCTTTTGTTTTAGCGGCAGTCTTTACGCGCTGGCGCTGACGGGCATTAAGTGGTTTGGGCCAATTACTCCTGTAGGAGGGTTGCTGTTCATGATTGGTTGGTGTCTGTTCTTTTTTGCTGCGTTCAATATCAAAGAGGTCTCCAAGTGAAACAACTAATGCTCTATTGCCGTTCTGGCTTTGAGAAAGAGTGTGCTGGTGAAATTCAGGACAAAGCGACACAGTTGGAAGTGTATGGCTTCCCTCGTGTGAAGAGAAACTCAGGTTATGTTGTCTTCGAGTGTTACCAAGATGGAGATGCCGACAAACTTGCGAGAGGTTTAGACTTTAAGTCTTTAATTTTTGCTCGACAAATGTTTGCGGTAGCAGCTGAGTTTCAATCGTTGCCAAGTGATGACCGCATTAGTCCAATTTTGAATGAACTAGCAGACATTGAAGCATTCCCTCGTTGTGGTGATTTGAGAATTGAAACGCCAGATACAAATGAAGCGAAAGAGCTACTGAAATTCTGCCGTAAGTTTACCGTCCCAATGCGTCAAGCGTTGCGCGGCAAAGGCTTAATGCTGAACAAAGATAACGCGAAAAAACCAGTACTGCACATTTGCTTTGTTGAGCCTGGCCACTGTTACGTTGGTTACTCTTACACTGACAACAACTCACAGTTCTTCATGGGTATCCCTCGCCTTAAATTCCCAGCAGACGCTCCAAGTCGTTCAACACTTAAACTGGAAGAAGCATTTCATGTCTTTATTCCACGTGAAGAGTGGGATGAGCGTTTGGCACCAGGTATGTGGGGTGTGGATTTAGGTGCATGTCCAGGCGGTTGGACGTACCAATTAGTGAAGCGCTCAATGTTCGTTCACTGCGTAGATAACGGCATGATGGCAGACAGTTTGATGGAAACTGGCCAGATCAAGCACCATATGGTGGATGGTTTTAAGTTCGAACCAGACCGCAAGAACGTAACATGGATTGTTTGTGACATGGTGGAAAAGCCAGCTCGTGTTGCTCACCTGATGGGACAGTGGCTGTTAAAAGGTTGGGCAAAAGAGGCCATCTTTAACCTTAAGCTGCCAATGAAAGGGCGTTATGACGAAGTGCTGCAAGACCTTGAAAATCTGAAGCAGTTCCTCATTGATAATAAGGTAAAGTTCAAGCTACAAGCTAAACATTTGTATCATGATCGTGAAGAGATCACGATTCATATCCAATGTCTGTCGAATATTTCACCTTACTAACTTTATTCCCCGAGTCTTTTGGGAATAGTGATTAGAATAGAAAAAGCGCCTTCAAATGGCGCTTTTTTAATATCTGCCGGATTTCATGGTGTGAAACTTCCATCGGGCACTACTTCGCTTTGTTTGGCCCTAAAAAGCGAATATCTTGCAAGTTAAAGCCTAGTTCGATATCGCACTTTAAAGCGGCGACGCGTTTACATAAACGAGCAGACTCAATGTGCTCGTCCAATTTTTTACGGTATTTCGGTACGAGGTCTTCACTAGCGTAGGCAGCTTCAATACTCTCAAACTGAGTGAGAATCTCTTTCGCTGCTTTCGGGCCAATTCCAGGTACGCCCGGAACCTGGCTAGAGCTTATCCCTGTCAATCCCCAGTAGTCCGCTAGTTGATTTGGTTTTACGCCGAACTCTTTTTCGATAAATGGTTCATCTAACCAACGGTGTTGGAAATAATCACGGATTTGTAGGGTAGGGGAAAGTAGCTGGCAGTAACCTTTGTCTGTGGAAACGATGGTGACTTTTTCACCATGGCTGGCCACTTTCGTTGCGAGTGTAGCAACCAAATCATCTGCTTCATCGCCTTCAGAAAGCAATGAATCAATACCTTGCTCCCACCACGCTTGTTGAATCGCATCTAACCCTTGCAGTAGTGGCTGAGGCATTGGCTTTCGGTTTTGCTTATAGTCAGGGAGAATTTCAGCGCGCCAACCTCTGTCTTGTTCGTGGTGATCAAAAACTGCGATGATGTGTGTCGGGTTGGCCTCTGACAGAATGCGAGTGAGGGTTCTTTGCGTTGTGGTTATGGTTCTTGCTATGTCGGTTGGATCTGGTTGTGCTGAGTGCACTCGGCGGATCAGGTTTAGGGCATCAATGATAACAAGATGAATAGACATAATGACTTAGCAATAAAAAAGGGGCGTAATGCCCCTAGTGTAACGAATGCTAGCCTGACTATCGACCACCAATTTCCGGGTGAGCGATTCGATAACACGGTTCGTAGTCTGAACCGCCAGGTAATTTCATTCGGTGCTGTTCGACAAAGTCTTTTAGCAACTTATCGAGTTTTTTCATGAGGACTGCGTCGCCATGAATGGTGAAAGGCCCTCTACGTTCTATTTCTCGAATGCCTTCAGCCTTTACGTTACCTGCCACTATGCCAGAGAAGGCTTGACGCAAGTTGGCCGCTAAAACTTGCGGTTCTT
Source organism: Vibrio sp. 1580 (assembly GCF_033340055.1). Taxonomy (NCBI): domain Bacteria; kingdom Pseudomonadati; phylum Pseudomonadota; class Gammaproteobacteria; order Vibrionales; family Vibrionaceae; genus Vibrio; species Vibrio sp. 1580. Next base: position 92,436 of record NZ_JAWOVT010000009.1, on the reverse strand, counting down.
GATCTAGGCTTAAATCCAATTGTTCCATCGACTCATGAGTAGGCTCGAATGGTAGTTGGAAGTTTGGCTCAATTTTCAATGACCAGTTAAAGCTGTACGCATCGCCTTTCTCTTTTCGGTGAAGGCGTACCGAGTCCATGGAGCGTTTCATAATACGAGCGACTTCTGCCGGGTTGTCAATGATGATCTCGTAGTGCTTTTGCCCTTCCTCACCAAGTGTGTCGCGAATGAACTCATCAATAGAGCGGAAGTACTCTTCACTCTCTTTTGGTCCTGTTAATACGATAGGCATTGGCTGATCGGCGTTATCCGGGTGCATCATGATGCCAAGAATGTACAGTAGCTCTTCCGCTGTGCCCGGGCCTCCTGGGAAAATAACGATACCATGAGCCATACGGACGAAAGCTTCCAAGCGCTTTTCGATGTCGGGCATGATGACCAGTTCATTTACTATTGGGTTTGGTGGCTCGGCAGCAATAATCGAGGGTTCGGTTAAACCAAGATAACGTTGCTGAGTATAACGTTGCTTTGCGTGCCCAATTGCTGCACCTTTCATCGGCCCTTCCATTGCACCAGGGCCGCAACCTGTGCAGATGTTAAGTTCACGCAGGCCCAGTTCGTTACCCACTTCACGTGTGTACTGATACTCCACTCCATTGATAGAGTGACCACCCCAACATACGACAAGATTCGGTGCGATACCTGGAGTTAATGCTCTGGCATTACGAAGAATGCCGAATACGAGGTTCGTAATGTGAATTGGGTTAGTAAGGTTGAGCCGCTGGGCGTCTGCCAAATGCATGTTTACGTAAACGATATCACGCAATACGGAGAACAGATGCTCTTGGATACCTTTAATTATTTCGCCGTCAACAAAAGCGTGCTCTGGCGGATTAGTCAGCTCAAGCTTAATACCACGCTCACGACGCACGACGTTGACATCAAACGATTGGTATTTATCGAGCAGTTCTTTCGAGTTATCGGTATGGCTACCGGAGTTCAACACCGCTAATGTGCAATTACGGTACAGCTGATAAAGTTCACTCGAGGCTGTGTTCTTTAAGCGCTCTACTTCTAGTTGAGATAGCAAGTCCATGCTACCAGCGGGGCTTATATGGGTAATCATAACGCCTCCTTGTGTTGCATTAATTTGAGGGAAAGTACCAACTTACCTTTTTGGTGTTATACGTATGGTTTGATGAAAGGTAGTTGGCCGATTTGGTTTTATGGTTATCAACTCCCAAGCAACCTCAAGATGATACATTTGCCTTTTATAAATACATCATCTTGAAGTGACTTGGGTTTTTACAGCTTAGCAGACTAAAAGGGAAGAAATGTGATAACTCGTTGAAAATGGGTGGTTATAAAGCGAAGATTGCACCAAATTTGGTTTGTTTGCTTGCTTTTTGTACGAATCTTAGCTCCAGTTAAGCTGGTTTGTTCCACGTTTTTTAGCGTCCGCAAGCATCTTGCCAAGACGATCGAGCACATACTCTGGCGTATCGGACTCTTTGAAAGACGTCGATACAGCAGCTAAGGTAATCATGATATTTTGCTCACGGAACTTAAAGGGTAATTGGCTAATATCACGCTGGATATGCTTAATAAGATCCAGTGTGTATTCTTCAGATTGTTCCGGGACGAGTAGAATGAACTCCTCGCCACCAAAGCGAGCCACTGTTTCCGTTTCTGATACGCGCTTGTTAATAGTACGAGCGATGATCTTCAGCGCTTTATCGCCAGCCGTATAACCATAGCTATCATTCACCGCTTTGAAATTGTCTACATCAAACAGCACAACACGAAGGTTTTGCTGAGAGCGAATCCAACGGCGATACTCTAGCTCTAGTCGATCGTTAAATGCAGTGCGGTTATAAACTTTAGTCAGCGGGTCGAGCAACATACGCTGAGCTTGGTCATCTAAGCGTCGACGATAATCTTGCGTAGTTTCAAATACCGCTTCGAGTTGGTTCTTACTGTAACTTAACCGCTCTTGCAGCGCTTGCTCTCGCTCTTCCGTCATTTTCAGTCGCTCTGTCAGCGACGCCATTTTTTCGAGAAGAGGCGTGATTTCTTTTTTCACAACCGCGATATCTTGAGCTTGATTAAGTGACTTTTGGCTTAATTCAACCAAGCTGTTCATTTCTGTGTTGAGCTCTTGGCGGTGTTCAAAGTAGGTATGATGCTGGTCGACGTTCTGATGAACGGTTTTTAGGTTACTTGCGAGAGAAGTGTTCAGCTGATCAAGGAATTGGCTAGACGCCTCGCGCTCGAACTTTGTTGCTTCGACAACCAATTTCAGCGTTGAGAGCGTAAGCTCAATGAGAGACTCGGCACTCACGCCAAGGAGCAACTTAGCGCGAATATCCAGCAATCTATCGCCTGATTCTCCCTCGAAATCAAGCTCTGTAATAGTATGTTGGAGGTCGCTGGCTAAGCACTCAAGCTGAGATCTGTCGGGATTGTTTTCAAATTCACTAAGATGTAGACGTGAATTAGACGTGATGATTTTCAGAGCGCGTTCGTAAATACTCAGTAGCTTAGTGGCTTGATCAGCTTTATTGCTGGCGTGAACTTCAGAGAAACTCATCAGGTTCCGTAGTTCACGTTTTAACTGCGCAGGTAAGCCCGTGACACGTTGCAGTGTTTCACCACTGTGCTTGATTTGTTCGTCAAGGTAACCGTTTTGTTTATCCATCGTCTTCGACTGCTGTTTGAGCATCCTCTCTAATACCGCTAAACGCGGGATAAGAGTGCTGATATCTTTTTGATGTTGCAGCTCTTGTTGGATTTCAAATAGGTAGTTGGATACCTGAGTATTCGAACCCTGGCAAGCTGAAGACAATGATGCCACAACGCGTTTAAGAACTTGTTGTTCACGTTTGAATTTGAGTGAAGTATCACGATGAGTCAGTCTGAGTTGGTCAAGTTGACAACTCAGCTGATGCAGCTGCGACTGAATATCGGATTCCAAGATTCCCATGAAGTGACTACGGTTAAGTCCATGTACTACTGACAATTATCTGATAATAACAAAAAACTTTATAGCGTCATTAGTTATTACGTTCAACAGGCGTTTAATTATCCATTTTTTAATATTTTCTTGATGTCGTCCTCATTCTTGTAGGACGAATGGATCTTGATCAGGCCTTGGCTAATGGCATGTTGACAGGCAGTTCTTATGTTACCTGTTGCAAAGCTAGCAGCAGGCGCATTATCGATGGCTTTTAAGAACACCCAGTGGCTTTGCTTATCCTTCAAGCTGACTTCTCGTGCGATGTGAGTAGCAAGCAATAACAGATCGAGTAATTCCTCATCGTTAATTGCAGTGTAGGCTCGGGGTAAGAACGGATAATCGCTGATGCCCATACGAATAATACGATTGACGTTGTGCTGCTGTGCGAACTCATCCACCCAAGTCTGGAATTTTTCGAACATGACTTCGGCAGAAGCATCACGGTCAGCGTTCGGTTCTATGTAGAGTAAGTTCGCATCTGAGAAATGGTAAAGACGCGACGGTTTTTCTATTTTTTCCGCAAGGAAGTCGCCAAATGCCCGTTCTAGTTCTAGACCTGCCTTATAGCCGTTATGGACGTACATGCTTCGTAAGAATGGCAAATCGATCATAACAAAGCGTAGGCGATCATTAAGTGGTTCGTGGATCAATTCACCCATTTGCCATTGCTCGAAAGTTTCGCTCGACTTTTTCAATGAGCGAGAAAGCTTAACATTCAGCATACGCAAGTTACGTAAACGAGAGCGAGAGTGGGTGAAGAGGTCGTTACGCAGTTTTTCGATTTCACTTGCTTGGCGCTGCATAATGACACCACGGCGCATAATGAACAAAAACATGACCAAGACAGTAATAAACAATGCAAATGAGATTTTCTGGAATTTACGATGCTCTCTTTCCACTTGCTCTAAGCGTTCTGATTGACCGATGTAATGGATGGTTTGTTCGGCAAATTCTTTTTGCTGACGGAACGCATCCTCACTGATTTGGTTAAGCTGCTTTTGTTCTAGACGAACGAGGTTGGTGTATTTTTTATAAGCTTGCAGAGAAAGTTTGTATTCGCCTGCCTGCTCGTAACCCAACCCAAGTAAACGGTATGACTGCTGCTTAATGAAGTTGTTATTTTCAGGTGACTTTTCAGCAAGTGCTAACGCCAGCTTAGCATTAGTAATGACGTCTTTACTGTCATTTTGATGATAAGCCAGACCTGACTGAAGCAGGGCAGCCTTTGCTTCAAGCTTAGGAATATTGGTGTATTCTAAAAGCTCTTTAGAGCGGTCTAAGTACTGCTCTGCTAGCGCGTAGTTATAGAGTTGTAGGTAGGTAGCCGCCAAGCTTAAGCGAATTTTAATGATTCTATTGATGTTCTTACTGGTACTTTCATGGTCAAGCACGTTGAAGTAATGCACTAACGCAAGGTTAAACTTACCCTGATAAAAGTAGATGTCGCCCATTTGCTCTAGGACGTCCGCTAGGATCGGAGAGCTAGGGTAAGAGTCATAAAAATCTGCGGCTTGAGATAAGTATTCGATCGCTTTGTCGTACACTCGTCGCTCCTGGAAGAGCCTAGCCAAAAGGCGATTCACTTTTGCTAATCTTGCACCACTGTTACTTTCAATAGATTGCCAATAACCGTATAGCAGCTCTGACAAAGCCAAATTGTATTTCTTGCTATTGAGGTAAAACTCGCCGACGGCTGTGTAGTAGTCGATCAAGGCTAACTCAGAGCGGCTATCGTCAAGCATGGTCTTTGCTTCAGAGTACAAGTTTTCCGCTTTAATGATATCGCCACTATGTGAAGCGAGGAGTGCTCTTTGCATCACTAGTCGGTAGCGAACGCTGTCGGTGCGTTGTAATACGGCATCGGCTTCATCGAGCTGTTGTTCAATTTGGTTAAGCGTGTCTTCCGCTTTTGAGTAGTTTTCGTCGTACATCCAAATCATTTGGTTGCGCATCAGCTGGAGATCTAAGTCCATGTACGGCAATTGATATTCTTGCGCTAAGCGTTCCGCTTTATTTAGGTGCTCGATAGCCGAACGAACATTACCCATGGCGTAATCTGCCTGAGCGATAATCTTGTGCGCTTCGATGGTGCTGCTTGGTGTGCGAACGCTACGATCTGTTTCGTCGCGAGACATGGCTGAAGGGCTGTCACTTTCTTTGCGTTCTGTTAGCTCACGCTGTGACAAATAGTTGGTTGCCGCTTGTTTTGCTTGTGATGGTTCTATTTCCGCCAATTGTTGTGCTTCGTTGAGTAACGCGGACGATAAAATGGTTGCATGAAGTGGCTGTACAAACAGCAAGCAAAGAAAGCCAATCAATTTGAATAGACGCGAACTGTCCCAAAACATCCTTTCGTTCCCTCGAACTGTTTTTAGATATGGCGATAACGGCGAAAAGCCTCAATTAGCCGTTTAAATGCGGGTTGAAGCCATTTGATATAGTAACATGCTTGGACAATAAAAACGTCCGGCAACCCTTTAGATTGCCGAACTTATTTCTGTTGCCTATGCGCTTACTGACGAGCCATACGGTGATTGTGAGCTGGCTTATCTTGTTCCGTTGAGCGGTAAGGGTTGATATCCAAGCCTCCACGGCGCGTATAGCGGGCAAATACGGTCAGTTTGCTTGGTTGGCAGTATTTCATTAGATCCGTAAAAATACGCTCTACACACTGTTCGTGGAACTCATTGTGCTCGCGGAAAGACACTAAGTAACGTAACAGCTTCTCACGAGCTATTTTTGCGCCTTGGTAGCGAATTTCTACACTGCCCCAGTCGGGTTGGTTAGTGATCAAACAGTTTGATTTCAATAGGTGGCTATGTAGCACCTCTTCAACTTGTACTTCACCTGCTGCACCTTCAAGCAAATCGGCATCGAAATCGTAACTGGTGATGTTAATGTCTTGGTCATCAATACATTCACCGTCCATTGTTACGATAGGTTGATTGGTATAGTGGGTCACTGGATTCACCTCAACCAGCACCTTTTCACCTGCGCATTCAGAAAGGTCTTGTGTTAAACGCTCAGTCACTTCTTCCCAGCTTGCAAAGCGGGTTTGGTTATAGCTGTTTAAGTACAGTTTGAAAGACTTCGATTCAATCAAGTTTGCGCTGGTGGCTGGAATGTATACTTCGCCAACGGCCACTTGTGGTAAACCTTTACTATTTAACCAAGACAGTTCGTACAGCGTCCAAATGTCGTGCCCCATGAAAGGCAGAGTATCGCCTAACTGGAGGTCATCTCGGTTCAGGCTGCGAGGGACTGGTTGCAGCAAGCTTGGGTCATACTGGTTCGCATACTCGGTCGTTTTACCTAGTGTTAGGCCAGCAAGCTCTTTAGCGTCAGAATATTTGCTCATACTTTGTGGTCGTTTTCGATTAGAATGGCGAGAATTTTACTGAATCCGCTGGTCAATTGCCATCCGGCAAGTACGGCTATCTGATAAATAAGGAATGAGGAGACCTTCATGACCCAAAACGTTACTCAGGCGCTACAAGAGTTCAGCCTGCGCTACCAACAAGCTTGGCAAGCTAAGCACAATGAGTTGCCAAGCAGTGAAGAGCTTGCAGAGCTTGTTTCTCCTTGTGTCGAAGAGAAGCGTGATGGAAAGGTGCTTTGGAAAGCGGTCGCACGTGATGAAATGGCCGATTTCACCAATGTGGAAAATGCGATTGAGTTGTCACTGCAAGATGATGTTAAAGCCTTTTATGGTTCTCAATACTGCGCTGATATGGAGGCAACTTGGCAAGGTAATTCGTTGACGCTGCTGCAAGTCTGGAGCGATGACGATTTCGTGCGTCTACAAGAAAATATTCTTGGTCATTTGGTGACGCAGCGCCGCTTGAAACTTAAACCAACAGTATTTATCGCAGCGACAGATGAGGAAATGGATGTGATTTCTATTTGTAACCTCACTGGCAATGTGATTCTAGAGCGTTTGGGCACCTCTAAACGTGATGTATTGGCAGATTCATTGGTTGAGTTCTTGAATAAGTTAGAGGCTGCCGTCTAAGTATGTATGTTGTTGAGTTGCAGTTTGAGTGTTTTGATAACACCACCGTCAGCGCGGTAGACAAAGCCATTAATGGCTTGATGGATGCTCTGCGTTACAACGGCCAAGTATTAGGTCGTGAATTCCCGATAGTGATGGGAGAAGGTGAATTTTTCGTTCGTGTTGTTTGCCCAGAACAAGACAGCTTGCATCCACGTTATCACTCAGATTTCGTCAAAGTGTGCATGAACCGTTTGTCGGATGCGTCTTTGCTTGCTCCGAAAATGCGTATGCTAGGGCGTGATTTGAATTCAGAACAAGCAGCCGAAGAAGAGACACCTAGCTGGCAAGTGTTGTACACGACTTATGTTCATACGTGTTCGCCTTTGCGAAGTGGTGAAACCCTGTTGCCAATTCCTTTGTATCGTAATGAGCCAACACTTAATGGAGACCATAAAGCCGTCATTAAGTGGCAGACTGAGTGGCAAGCGTGTGATGAAATCCAAATGGCAGGGGGTTGCCGAGCGGAACATGCGGCGCTGCACGAAATTTGCGATGTGGATAGTGTGCTGTTTCGCCGAGGTTGGGACTTACGTGGCCGTATCGAATACATCACGAAGATCCCTACGTACTATTACCAGTATCGTGTCGGTGGTCAGTCGCTGGAGAGCGAGAAAGCGCGCAAGTGTCCAAAATGCGATGGCGAGTGGCTACTCGATGAGCCACTACATGAAATATTTCATTTTAAGTGTGATGACTGCCGAATCGTGTCGAATATCTCTTGGGACCATCTTAAGTAGCGAATTGAAGCTACTTAAATGGGTAGATAGACAAATAGAAAGGGCTGATGTTTTCACATCAGCCCTTTTGTGTTTAGAACGTTTATGTTTAGAACGTTGTTTTCAGTCATGTTTTGAAAAGTGGGATTACCAACCTTTCACAACACCGCCTTTGAACAGCTCTTTTGCCGCTTCGTAAACTTCTTCCGTTTGGTAAGCTTTTACGAAGTTTTGTACGTTTTGCGCATTAACATTTTCTTCGCGAGCGACAATTAGGTTTACGTATGGTGAGTCTTTATCTTCAACGAACACGCCGTCACGCTCTGGCGATAGGTCTATAGAGCTTGCGTAAGTGGTGTTGATGATAGATAGCGTTACGTCATCCAGTGAACGCGGAAGCTGTGGGGCTTCTAGTTCAATGATTTCGATATTTTTAGGGTTGCCTACGATGTCACGTACTGTAGCGAGTAGACCAACGCCATCACGTAGCGTAATCAAACCTTGTTGCTCAAGAAGCAGTAGTGAGCGACCTAGGTTCGTTGGGTCGTTTGGTACTGCGATGCGTGCGCCATCTTGAATTTCATCAATTGATTTTACTTGCTTTGAGTAACCAGCAATAGGGTAAACGAATGAGTTACCCGCGATAGCCAGTTTGTAGCCGCGGTCTTTCACTTGTTGGTCTAGGTATGGTTTGTGTTGGAACGCATTCGCGTCTACTGAACCATCATCCAGAGCGGCGTTTGGTGTTACGTAATCGGTAAATGTTACTAGCTCAACGTCTAGGTTGTATTTCTCTTTTGCTACTTTAGCGGCAACTTCGGCTACTTGTGCTTCAGCACCAGCAATAACGCCAACTTTTACTTTGTTTACGTCTACTTCTTTGTCGCCGCAACCCGCTAGAGCAAGAGCAGAGGCGGCCGTTGCTACAGTCAAAAGACCTTTAAGGCTAAATTTCATCTTTATCTCCTTATAATTTGTATTTTTGATGCTTATCTGTGGTCTACACGGCGCACCACTGCGTCGCCGATAGACTGAATAATCTGTACTAGAACAATCAACATCACGACAGTCACGGCCATGATAGTTACATCGTAGCGGTGGAAACCGTAACGAATGGCTACGTCGCCTAGGCCGCCGCCGCCTACCGTACCCGCCATAGCTGAGTAGCTAACGAGAGTGACCAAGGTAATCGTTACTGAGTTAACAATAGTCGGCATTGCTTCAGGTAGTAGAACTTTTGTGATGATCTGTGTTGGAGTCGCCCCCATTGACTGCGCTGCTTCCACCAAGCCTGTCGGTACTTCTAATAAAGCGCCTTCAATAAGACGAGCGACAAAAGGAATGGCGCCAATAGTCAGTGGGACGATTGCTGCGGTTGTACCGATAAAGGTTCCAACCAGCATTTTTGTCACTGGAATAATCGCAACCATCAGTACGAGGAATGGCACTGAGCGACCAATGTTAACGATAGCGCCTAAGCCGCTATTTAGTTTGGTGTTTTCAAGTAGGCCGCCTTTCTTAGTAATATGGAGGATTACGCCTAATGGAATACCCACAGCAAAGCCGACTAATCCGGCAACCGCAACCATGTAAAGCGTTTCCCACGTTGCACCTAAAAGTAGTTTGCTGTTTAAACTCAGCCATTCAGAAATCGTATTAAAGGACATAACCAAGTACCTCTACTTTTACGTTGTGCTTACGCAGGTATTCAAGAGCTGCGTTGTCATCTTCTTCGTTACCAAATAGCTCTGCGACCATCATGCCGAATTTCACGCCACCAGCGTAATCAAGGTCGGAACTCAAAATACTCACATCAATATTGTATTTACGAGAAATTTGCGACATTAACGGTGCATCGACGGTTGCGCCAGTAAACTCTAAGCGAACCAACGGGTAGCTGCCATCAACACGCTCTGCTTGCAGACGTGCTTGGTAATCTTCAGGAATGGAAAGATCCAGCGTTGAGCGAATGAATTGGTGCGCCAGCTCCGTTTTAGGGTGCGCAAAAATATCGCCAACGGTGCCTTTTTCCACCAGCTCACCACCACCGATGATTGCTACTTCGTGACAGATACTTTTTACGACTTCCATTTCGTGAGTGATAAGTAAAATCGTGATGTTGAGTTTGCGGTTGATCTCTTTCAATAACTCAAGGATAGATTGAGTTGTTGCCGGATCTAGTGCGCTAGTGGCCTCATCACAAAGCAGCACGCTAGGATCGGATGCCAATGCACGAGCAATTGCCACACGCTGTTTTTGGCCGCCACTTAAGTTAGATGGGTAGCTCTCGTGTTTGTCGGCTAAGCCTACAAGCTTTAGCAACTCAGTTACTTTTGTTGTGATTTGCGATTTGTCTTTACCTGCCAGTTCTAGGGGTAATGCCACATTATCAAACACAGTACGAGACGAAAGCAGGTTAAAGTGCTGGAAGATCATGCCAATGTTACGGCGTGTTTCGACTAGTTGTTTTTTACTGAGTTTGGTTAGATCCACACCATCAACGATGATGGAACCAGAGGTCGGTGCTTCTAGCATGTTGACACAGCGGATCAGCGTACTTTTACCAGCACCTGATGAACCGATAACACCAAAGATGGTGCCTTTGTCGATGTGTAGGTTAATGTCTTTCAGGGCAAGGATTTCCTTACTGCCTTGGTAGAACACTTTATTGACGTTTTTTATTTCTATCATGTTTCAACCTGCCCAAAGATACGGGGAACTTCGCTGTCAAAAACGGCCTTTGACAGAACTTAATGTTGAGCTTTATCTCAATTTTCAGTTGATGCTATGGGTTAAGCAGAATGAAGTCAATAGATATTTTTACGTCTAGACGTCTAAATGTATGGATGTTCTGTTTTGAAACGAAGATGTATAGATAACAAGCAGGAGGTAGACGGCGGGGCACCCTCAGATTTACCGATTCTTGCCCAACAAATCAACCGTTTTGTCGAGGCCTAGAATGAATTAGATAGTGTTGAAGTTTATAAGGTATGTAATAATCTGATTAAACCGAGTTAATAGAGAAATACGTTTTGGCAAAACCTGCTGTTTTTATCGATCGTGATGGCGTAATAAACGTTGACCACGGCTACGTTCATGACGAACATGATTTTGAGTACATTGATGGTGTATTTGAAGCGACGAAAGCGCTAAAAGATAAAGGCTACCTTCTAGTGTTAGTGACGAATCAATCGGGCATCGCACGCGGTAAATTCAGTGAAGACCGTTTCTTGTCTCTGACTCAATGGATGGATTGGAACTTTGCTGATAATGGTGTTGAGTTCGATGGTATCTATTACTGTCCACATCATCCAGAACATGGCATTGGCGAGTACAAGCAAGATTGTGAGTGCCGTAAGCCAAAACCAGGCATGTTCATTTCTGCGCGTGACTTCTTGAAGATCGACATGGAGAAATCTGTGATGATCGGCGATAAAGCTGAAGACATGATGGCAGCAGAAGCGGCAGGCGTTGGCACTAAGATTTTGGTTCGCACTGGTAAGCCAGTAACAGAACAGGGCGAAGCCATTGCAACGGTAGTATTAGATAGCATTGCAGATGTGCCTGCGTACTTAAACAAGTAATCTTCATTACTGACTGAGTTAAGGGAAGCCACTGCTTCCCTTTTGTTTGATTCCTTCTTTTAGTCTGAACACTTATGAGCAAAAAACTCACCATTCTTGATATCGCAAAATTGGCAGGCGTGGGCAAATCGACAGTAAGCCGTGTGCTTACTAACGATCCAAAAGTGAAACCGCAAACGCGTGAGAAGGTAGAGCAAATCATTCGTGAATCAGGCTACGTCCCATCAAAGTCGGCGCAGTCGATGCGTGGTGGCAGTCAAAAGGTTATTGGGGTTATCATCTCCCGTTTAGATTCACCATCAGAAAATCGCGCCGTTGGTACCATGCTCAATGCTTTGTATTCCGCTGGTTATGATGCGGTGATCATGGAGAGCCAATTCGATCGCGATAAAACCAATGAGCATTTGGATGTGCTTAAACGTCGCAACGTCGATGGGGTGATCGTGTTTGGCTTTACTGGATGTGATGAGCGAGCATTGGCGGAGTGGGGGAATCGTATCGTCGTGATCGCGATGGACACGCAAATGGTTTCCTCGATCAACTACGATAACCAAGGTGTGATAGACATGGCTTTGTCTCACCTTGAGCGGCAATCTTTATCTCGCATTGCTTATATTGGTGTTGATCCTGAAGACAAAACCACTGGCTTAGCTCGTCTAAATGCTTATAAAGCTTGGTGTCAACGCAAGCAAATTGCACCTTGTTTCCAAACGGGTAAGTTGAGCCATGAAAGTGCTTATCAGTTGGTAGACAAAGTCCTTCAATCTGATACTCAGGCCATCGTGTGCGCCAGTGACACTATCGCGTTGGGCGTGATTAAGCGTCTTCAAGAGTTAGGACGTGAAGACGTGGTTGTGACAGGTGTTGGTGGTAATGAATTGCTCTCTTTCCTTTTCCCTAAAGTATTTAGTGTCGACCCAGGTTATACCCTTGCAGGTGAGAAGTCCGCTAACATGCTGATCAATCAATTAAATGGCGATGAGGAAGTGGTTCACTTTACTCAACAGCCTATCGTTTGTTAATCCACACTAAAACGATCTGCTCTAAAATTATACTGTGATCATTCTCAATTAATGGGACTGTTCCCATTTTGTTTTTTGTCTTCGAGTGGCAGTATTAAAATTAAGAAATGGGAATGTTCCCATTTATAAAAACAAAATGATGAATCGAATGTATCCAATACAGGGTGGACAAAGTTATGAGTAAGATTGCGCGTAAAGACGTGGAGCGTCTTATTGAGCTGGTCGGGGGGCCGGACAATATTGCCAGTGTAAGTCACTGTTTAACTCGCTTGCGTTTTGTTCTAAATGATACGGACAAAGCAGATACGAAACAGTTAGAAGCATTACCGATGGTGAAGGGCTGTTTTACCAACGCAGGCCAGTTCCAAGTGGTTATCGGTACTGAAGTGGATGAAGTTTACAAGGTACTGATCGGACTGACGGGTAAAAGTGAAGCCAGCAAAGACGAAGCGAAGAACGCTGCTCGTCAAAACATGAATATCGTTGAGCGTGGTATTTCCCACCTTGCAGAAATCTTTGTACCACTGCTACCTGCGATCATTACCGGTGGTCTGATTCTTGGCTTCCGTAACGTGATTGGCGACATCAAGATGTTTGATGGTCAAACGCTAACGGAAATCAGCCAGTTTTGGGCAACGGTACACTCTTTCCTATGGCTAATTGGTGAAGCAATCTTCTTCTTCCTACCAGTTGGCGTGTGTTGGTCGACAGTGAAAAAACTCGGCGGTACTCCGATTTTGGGTATCACATTGGGTGTCACGCTGGTTTCGCCGCAGTTAATGAACGCTTACCTAATTGGTAAGCAAGTACCTGAAGTGTGGGACTTTGGCTTATTCGCCATCGAGAAAGTGGGCTATCAGGCGCAAGTGATTCCAGCAATGCTTGCTGGTATGGCTCTGGCGTTTATTGAAACCAACTTAAAACGCATCATTCCGTCTTACCTTTACCTAGTAGTCGTGCCGTTTGTCTCAATCATTGTGTCTGTGATTCTTGCGCACTCTATCATTGGTCCATTCGGTCGTATGTTGGGTGACGGCGTTGCTTTCGCAGCAAAAGCAGCCATGACGGGTGACTTCGCAATGATTGGCTCAACCATCTTCGGCTTCCTATACGCGCCATTGGTCATTACTGGTATTCACCACACCACCAACGCGGTAGACCTTCAACTGATGCAAGAGCTAGGCGGTACGCCAATTTGGCCTCTGATTGCACTTTCAAACATTGCTCAAGCGTCTGCGGTCGTCGGCATCATTATCATCAGTAAAAAACATGGCGAGCGTGATATCTCAGTACCTGCGGCTATCTCTGCTTACCTTGGTGTGACCGAGCCGGCGATGTACGGCATCAACTTGAAATACAAGTTCCCAATGCTGAGCGCGATGATCGGTAGTGCGTGTGCTGCTGCTATTTGTGGTAGTGCGGGCGTAATGGCGAACGGTATCGGTGTGGGCGGTTTGCCGGGCATCTTATCTATCCAACCGCAGTTCTGGGGCATTTTTGCTTTGGCTATGTTAGTCGCAATGCTGGTACCTGCTGCATTAACGTTAATTCTTTATAAGCGTGCACAAGCCAAAGGTGAGCTTGAGCCTGCAAACGCGTAATTCTATTTGAGGCAGTGACTTGGCTGCCTCCTCCTATTTTTCTTTTCAAATTTTAAGTTTCCGATTACTGGTAAGTGAGTGTTAGAAATGGCTATGACCAAGCATGATGAGAGCTGGTGGAAAACCGCAACCATCTATCAAATTTACCCAAAAAGCTTTTGTGACAGTGGCAGTAAAGGCACGGGCGACATCAAAGGGATCATTTCTAAGCTGGATTATCTTAAGCATCTTGGTGTGGATGCGATTTGGCTGACGCCGGTTTACCAATCACCAATGATCGACAACGGTTATGACATATCCGATTACTACTCGATCAACCCTGAGTTCGGCACTATGGAAGATTTCGATACTTTGCTAGCAGAAGCGCATCAGTTGGGCATTCGTATTATCATGGACATTGTAGTGAACCACACGTCGACAGAACACAAGTGGTTCCAATCCGCACTGGGTGATAAAAACAGCCCATACCGTGATTACTACATTTGGAAAGATCCGGTAGATGGTGTAGAACCAAACAACTGGCAATCTAAGTTTGGTGGTAACGCTTGGGCGCTGGATGAAAAAACAGGCCAGTACTATTTGCACCTTTTTGCTAAAGAGCAAGCGGACTTAAACTGGGAAAACCCAGTAGTGCGTGAAGAAGTGAAAGAAGTCATCAGCTTCTGGGCAGACAAAGGTGTCGATGGTTTCCGTCTCGACGTTATCAACCTGATTTCCAAGCAGCAAGATTTTCCAAGTGACGATATTGGTGATGGTCGTCGTTTCTACACGGATGGTCCACGTGTGCACGAATACCTTCAAGAGATTAGCGAATCTGTGTTTCAAAAATACGGCAGCGTAACAGTGGGTGAAATGTCTTCCACCACACTAGATCACTGCCAGCAATATTCTTCGCTAGACGGCAAAGAGCTATCCATGGTGTTCAACTTCCATCATCTGAAAGTCGATTATCCAAATGGTGAAAAATGGACCAAAGCGCCGTTTGATTTCATTCAGTTAAAACAGATCTTCAATCATTGGCAAACGGGCTTAAATGGCAAAGGGTGGGGGGCGCTGTTCTGGTGTAACCACGACCAGCCACGCGTTGTGAGCCGATTAGGTAACGACGAGCAATACCGTGTTGAATCTGCCAAGATGCTTGCGGCATCAGTGCACATGATGCAAGGCACACCTTATGTTTACCAGGGGGAAGAGATCGGCATGACCAACCCGGGTTATACCGAAATCAGCCAATATCGTGATGTTGAAAGTACTAACATGTACGACATCATGGTCAACCGTGATGGTGTATCTCATGACGATATGATGGCGATCTTGGCACAGAAGTCGCGTGATAACTCACGTACACCAATGCAATGGAACAGTGCAAAACACGCGGGCTTTACTGAGGGCACGCCGTGGCTTGAAGTGGCGCAGAATTACTCTGAAATCAATGCTGAAGCTGCGGTTGCCGATTTGAACTCGGTGTTCTACTTTTACAAGCGTCTGATTGAACTGCGTAAACAGGTTCCAGTTATCACTGATGGCCGTTACGAGGACCTGCTGCCAGAGCACAAACGTATTTTCGCTTACGCTCGTCAGAACGATAAGCAAACGCTGCTGTGTATCAATAACTACTACGCAGAAGAGGTGGAATGCGTTCTGCCAGAACGTTTTGATATGAGTAAAGCGAAAAACTTGCTATCTAACTATCAAAACTCAGCGAGCGCAGTCGCGTCAAACCATCAAGTGTTACGACCTTACGAAACTCGTATTTTATTGATAGAAGAATAAACTCGGGTGTCATCACCCCCTAAGGTTGATGTTCGAGATGAAGGCTTTGGTGTGCTCCCCAAAGCCTTCTTTTATTGAGATATCCTAGCTTATTTTGTTTCAATCGCTGTTAGCTGCACTTTCTCTTCATTGATTTGTACTTGTTGTACTTTCAGCAGTTCAATTTGTTCAATCAGACCTAAGCTCGGATTAAACCAACGTTCTGCCGAAGTGGCGAACTCCATTGATTCCATATCATCACAGTTTAGGTTGTAGATGTTCTCTTCCATCAGGTATGCCGCTTCAATTTTCTTGCCTGAGATCGAGAACGCTTTACGCACACCAGTCTCTCGGATTTGCTGTTGCCAAACCACTTGGCAAGATGCTGTCATAGGAAGGTTTTGTACCCACTCATGATCTTCAAAACGGTCTAGAAGGTTGTGAACTGCGTAGCCTGTAAGAGTGGTTTGCAGAGACATAGTTTCTTCACCGATGTCAATATTCGGGCTTTTCTCTTTTACGTCGTCACCGTTTAGGCGGAAAATCGGACTGCTGTGCATAAGCATGGCAATAAACTGATGACCAATGAAATAAGCGTCAGTGATTTCATGGAGTGCACCATCTGATCCTGCAAAGTAAAGCGTATTGCTCTCTTCGTCGTCGTTGTACTGCTCGTCTGAATAGTAGAACTGTTCGGCGCCGTAGTTCACCAAGTCATTAACCAACTGGACCATTGCCTCGCTGTTTGGGATTTGTGCCAATGCTGCCAATATTTGCTCGCTATCCATCGCTTGGAAGCTCAGTTTCATGTCGCCCTCTGGTTGGCCATCCAAGCTAAACGAATAGCTCAATTGTGTGTTTGGTATAGGAGCGAAAATGGAGTTGTGAATCGAGACGTCGAAACTTTCTTGAGGCACTTTGTTTGGATTCGCACTGCCAGAAGACGAACCTCCGCCACAGCCGTAAAGAGCCAGAGTTGCTGCTGCGATAAGCGTCATTTTGTTTAGCATGGTTTACATTCCTGATTGATAAGGCCGCTTCATGTTGGGCCGTTGCTTGAATGCGAGCATGCTAAGTTCAGTGAGAGAAAAAGGGCAAAAAACAAAAGATAACAGGGGTTAATGAAAGCTTAATTTTATATTTAGGTCTTTGTTTTATTTGGGGTTATTTCGTTGGCTACGTTAGTGCAATACTCGTTAATGAGCGCTTTCCATCGGCTTATGATTTCTTGATCGGTCACACTAACACGCAACGTTTTCCACGGTTGGAGGCAAGTCTCTTTTGATTCAGATTGAGAAAGACGCTCAAACAAGGTTTCGGAAGGTAAAACGCGCAGCAGCGCCACCAGTGATTCCATGTAGTTGAGACGGAACTGTTCAAGTTTGTTCTGCTTATAAGCAATGTGAGACACAAAGGTATAAATCAGTGCGTTTTGGATACGTGAGTCGCCATCTGGTGTCGTTAACAGAGCTTTTGCCCTGTCTAAGTTACCTAATTTGAAATGCAATAGACCTAACCAAAGGCTCAGCTCATCTGGCAAAACATCAAACGACGATTGCACTTGAGTTAAATATGCTTCCAGCTTTTGATGTTCGTGCTCGTATAAGGCGAGATGTCTTGCCGTTGTTATAGCCGCAAACTCATCAGATTGTCGGAGAGGTTGGCTAGAAAAGGCATTCTCGAATAACATTTTTTTGTGAATATCCGAAAGCTGCCACGTACTTGCCGAAGGTGCAGGCAGATTGAAGTATTGCGCGACATCCGAGTGCATTTGGAAAATATCCGATTGTAAGTCAGATAAACGCAGTGTGTACTCATTGCGAAACGCTAGCTTGCCCGTCGCAGGATAAATAAGGTTCATCTGCGCTTTCAAGATGTCCTGTTTTGTGCTGTCTTTTAACTCGATATTGAGCTCGTAGTCGCTGGTCTGCATGTTTCGTGCGCCAGGGAAATATGGCGCATGACCGATAGGATCAAGAAAGTAACTGGGAGCATCTTGGTTGGCTATGTCGGTGTATGGATATTCGACCTGTTGTTGCAGCAAGATGGCTTTGACCAGTATGCGGTATTTTCGCGCCTGAGAGCCGATTGAATCGACACGGTTGAGTAGTAGCTCGACTTTGGGAATCAGTAGTTGATGACGTGTTTGTTGTGTTGAGATTTCTTGGCGTTGCCATAACAAGCTTGCGAGCGTCACGCTACAAACTGCAAGTATGGCACACAAGCTATAAGCAAAAATCAGCTTGAAGTTCTTATTACTCGCCACCTGAGTTGGGATAACGCGTCGATGGCTTTTCGCTGGTGGCACCAAACGAATATTGGCAGGGTTAAGAAAGTAGCCTTTGCGGGGGTAAGTGACTAAAAGCTTAGCGGCATCGTATTCGGGTAAGTACTGCTGTAGCAGGGCACGTAAGGTGCTAATGCGGTTCGTTAGCACATTCTTAGAGATGAACTTGCTCTGCCAAATGGTTTCAATAATGGTGTCAGCAGAGAGTGGGTGGCCAACGCTTGTTAACAGCAGTTCTAATAATTCAATGGTGCGAGGTTCAAGATCAATCGCGATAGCATCTTGATGAAGGCTCTGTGTCTTCGGGTTATAGATCAGCTCTCCAATCGCAATACAACTGTGAGTCTGTTTAGCTTGTTGCAGAAAGTCGCGCATACCGTACCGATCTATTTGGAAATCGCGAAGTATTATATAGCGATTGGAGCGCGAAATCTTATAAATCGCGCTTCAATCATTATCAAAAATTTATGAACCGTAGGTCACGGAATAGCGGTGCGGTTTGTGGTTCATCGCTAACACGACATTGAGTGCAAACGCCCCCAAAATTGAAAGGCCAATCACCTCTGGTGTGACAAAGAAGAATGAAGCTAACAGGATACATGCATCGATTGCCATTTGGCTTTTGCCAACTGAAATGCCAAATTTGTCTTGGATAAACAAACACAGCACGTTAAAGCCACCTAAGCTGGAGCGATGTCTGAATAGGATCAGCATACCGAGCCCCATTAAAAGCCCGCCTGCGACGGCGCAATAAACTTCATTTACCGATTCGAGCGAGATTAGCAAATAAAGATGATCGGCAAAGATAGAAACCAACGCGCCAGAAATGGCACTATTAATGGCGAAATGACGGCCGAAGCGTTTCCATGCTAGTAAGTAAAAAGGACTGTTTGCTAAAAAGTACAGCACACCAAAGGTAAAAGGTGTAAATTGGCTAATAAGCAGAGCCAATCCAGTCGTGCCTCCCGTTAGAAGGTTCGCGGATTGGAGAAAGAAAACGCCTTGAGCTACTAAAAAGGTACCCGTGAGAATCGCTATCCAGTCTTCTTTTAATGAGTGTTTTTCCATCAATGTTGCAGTCATTAGTGATAAATAAGGCGTGCATAGTAGTAAAAAGATGATCTTTTCGGTAGCTAGAGGGTAAAATTTACGGTAAACCTATGTAATTGCTGTTTTACAGGGTGTAAAGCACAAATTTGACAGGCAATAGATTGTCGTTATGCGATTGCAATGCTGGCATGATAAACATTGCTTGTCATCATGAAAAAACTGCATGAGAAAAATTGTAAATTTCTCTTTATGACCTAAATCAAATTATGTAGAATGCGCGCCATTAGGGTGACGAAAACGTTTGCGTCGGGTCATTCAACAGTTTTTTTGCAACTTTCAGTACTAATCTGAGTCAGGAGATACAGATGCTTAAGCGTGATATGAACATCGCAGATTACGATGCGGAACTGTTCGCAGCTATCCAGGAAGAAACTCTTCGCCAGGAAGAACACATTGAACTTATCGCTTCTGAAAACTACACAAGCCCACGTGTAATGGAAGCGCAAGGTTCTCAGCTAACGAACAAATACGCTGAAGGCTACCCAGGTAAGCGTTACTACGGCGGTTGTGAGTACGTAGATAAAGCTGAAGCACTAGCAATTGAGCGTGCATGCCAACTATTTGGTTGTGAGTACGCTAACGTACAGCCTCACTCAGGTTCTCAAGCAAACAGCGCAGTTTACATGGCGCTTCTTAACCCAGGCGATACAGTACTAGGTATGAGCCTAGCGCACGGTGGTCACCTGACTCACGGTTCTCCAGTAAACTTCTCTGGTAAGCATTACAACGTTATCCCTTACGGTATCGATGAAGCGGGTCAAATCAATTACGACGAGATGGAACAGCTAGCGCTTGAGCACAAACCTAAGATGATCATCGGTGGTTTCTCTGCTTACTCGCAAATCGTTGATTGGAAACGCATGCGTGAAATCGCTGACAAAGCAGGTGCTTACTTATTTGTTGATATGGCGCACGTAGCTGGTCTTATCGCTGCCGGTGAATACCCAACACCAGTACCGCATGCTCACGTGGTAACAACAACGACGCACAAAACACTAGCAGGTCCTCGCGGTGGTCTTATCTTGTCAAATGCTGGCGAAGATATGTACAAGAAATTGAACTCAGCAGTGTTCCCTGGTGGTCAAGGTGGCCCTCTAATGCACGTTATCGCTGGTAAAGCAGTAGCGTTCAAAGAAGCGATGGAGCCAGAGTTCAAAGCTTATCAAGCTCGCGTAGTGAAAAACGCAAAAGCAATGGTTGGTCAGTTCCAAGAGCGTGGCTACAAAATCGTATCTAACGGTACAGAAAACCACTTGTTCCTTGTTGACCTAATCGACAAAGATATCACTGGTAAAGACGCAGACGCGGCACTAGGTGCAGCAAACATCACTGTAAACAAGAACTCAGTACCAAATGACCCACGCAGCCCATTCGTAACGTCTGGTATTCGTGTAGGTACGCCAGCGATCACTCGCCGTGGCTTCACTGAAGAAGATGCAAAAGAGCTAGCAAACTGGATGTGTGACGTTCTAGATAACATCGGCAACGAAGAAGTTATCGAAGCGACTAAAAAGAAAGTGCTAGAAATTTGTAAGCGTCTACCGGTTTATGCCTAACTGTTCTTCATAGAATGAGTCGATTTCGGTGTCGAACATACTCATTTGCTCGCGCAAACTCCGTGTGTTCTTCTAGAACTCGACTCATCTATTTTGAACATTGATATACTAAAGGCCCTCATTTGAGGGCCTTTTTGTTTGTCTGGCGTTTGGAATGAGATATAGCGAGAGTGTGTGATAAGGGGATGGCTACCAACACTGTCCCTTTTCAATATATCCAAACCACGTCATTCCGACGAGCCTAGGCGAGATCAGGAATCTTGTTGAGGCACACTCTTTTACTCAGAGTTTCCCTAAAAATCATCAGTATTCTGAAAACAGATTCTGAATCACGCTCGTTCCTCGCTGTTCAGAATGACGGTGGTAGAATGGCTTTTTATCATCATTTGCCAGATACAAAAAAGGTTGGCACTGAGCCAACCTTTTCTCTTCAAAACAAGCTTTTCAAAACAAGCGAGAGCTTATTTAATCTCGATACCTTGAGCTTGCATATCGGCATGGTAAGAAGAGCGCACAAATGGACCACACGCTGCATGCGTGAAGCCAAGTTCTAGTGCAACTTCTTTTAGCTCGTCAAACTCTGATGGTGGAACGTAACGTTCTACTGGCAAGTGGTGACGGCTTGGCGCTAAATACTGGCCTAGAGTCAGCATCGTTACGCCGTGTGCGCGTAGATCTTTCAGTACTTCGATGATTTCTTCTTTGGTTTCACCAAGACCCATCATCAAACCAGACTTGGTCGGTACATCGGGATGCTGCTCTTTGAACTTCTTAAGAAGCTCAAGTGACCATTTATAGTTCGCACCTGGGCGAGCTTTACGGTAAAGACGTGGCGCGGTTTCTAAGTTGTGGTTGAAGACATCTGGCGGATTGTCTTTCATTAGATCAAGCGCTACATCCATGCGACCACGGAAGTCAGGAACCAGTGTTTCAATCTTAATATGCGGGTTTAACGCACGGATCTCGCGGTTACAATCGGCAAAGTGCTGTGCACCGCCGTCACGCAGATCGTCACGGTCAACAGAAGTGATTACTACGTATTTCAGCTTCATATCGGCAATGGTTTTCGCCAGTTTTTGAGGCTCTTCTGCTTCCGGTGGTAATGGGCGGCCATGAGCAACGTCACAGAAAGGACAACGACGAGTACAAATAGCACCTAAGATCATGAAGGTTGCTGTACCGTGGTTAAAACATTCCGCTAGGTTCGGGCAAGATGCTTCTTCACATACGGAGTGAAGTTTATTCTTACGCATCGCCGCTTTGATGTCTTGAATTCGTTGGCTGTCGGCTGGTAGCTTGATCTTCATCCAATCAGGCTTACGTAGCACTTCTTTCTGCTCTGTAGGCATGTTCTTTACGGGAATCAATGCCATTTTATCGGCGTCACGATATTTAACGCCTTTTTCCATCTGGATTGGTTTGCTCATGCTTTATTACCTTGAGAAGGTGCTTCTGTGCTGAATTCTACTTGCTCATAATCGAGCAAAGTAACGAGTTCTTCTATTAATTGTTTTTCTACGGCTTCTACATTGTCTGGGCCGCCAAATTGGCTGACCTGAACCATTTCCATACCTTCATAACCACAAGGGTTAATACGCAGAAACGGTGTTAAATCCATATTTACGTTCAAGGCTAAACCATGAAACGAGCATCCTTTACGAATGCGTAAACCGAGAGAGCATATTTTCTTACCGGCAACGTAGACACCCGGTGCGTCAGGTCGCGCGGCTGAGTCAATATTGTATGCTTTTAGCGTGTTGATCACGAGGTTCTCGATTGTGGTAACGAGATCTCGTACACCTAATTTTTTGCGGCGTAGGTTGATCAAGAAGTAGGCGACCAACTGACCAGGGCCATGATACGTAACCTGACCTCCGCGATCACTTTGTACAACAGGAATATCGCCAGTGTTAATCAAGTGCTCAGCTTTACCTGCCTGTCCTTGCGTAAATACTGGGTTATGTTCTACCAACCAGACTTCATCACGGGTTTCTTCTGTGCGTTGGTCGGTGAACTCATGCATCGCCTTCCATACAGGCTCATAGTCTTGGCGGCCAAGTCGTTTTACAACAAGTTGGTGTTGCATGGGAATTCCTGTTGCTAATATATAAAGTTTTTGGATTATAAACCGGATAACCCTGATGCTCTACCGCTGCGTAACAGATTTTTAACTGAAAGTGATGTAAAGCCTCGTTATCTATTTGATAAATAAAAAGAAAGCAGCCAAGGCTGCTTTCAAAAAAAATTTAATCTATCAAAAAATTATAGAACCATGCGTACGATGTCAATTTCACCTAACTCTTTGTACAGTGTCTCGACCTGCTCGATAGAGGTTGCAGTAATGTTGATTGACACAGAGTGGTAGTTGCCCTTAGCACTTGGTTTAACGGTCGGGCTGTAGTCACCTGGAGCATGGCGCTGAATAACTTCAAGAACAAGCTCTGGAAGTTCAGGCTTTGCATGACCCATTACCTTGTAAGTAAATGAACAAGGGAACTCAAGCAGGTCTTTTAATTTTGCATCAGAGTTGATGGTTAGCATATCGATAACTCCAGTAGATATTCGTTGCGGTGCGAAATAGTACAGTCAAATTAGGGGGAACTCAAGACGAGGAGCTCAAACTTAAAAAGCCGCCCATTCAGGCGGCTTTGCGAATAAGTTTGCTACTCTAACGTTCTTTTTAGAAGAAGCTCTTGAATAACAATACGATGTAATCCCACATGCGGCTAAATAGACTACCTTGCTCTACGGTTTCTAGTGCCATTAGTGGGTACTCGGCAATATCTTCACCATCGATCTGATAGTATAGCTTACCAACTACATCACCTTTATTAATTGGGGCTTCTAGCTCTTTTTCAAGGACGAAGCTTGCTTTTAGGTTTTTCGCTTCACCACGCGGTAGTGTTACGTAAGTATCTTGGTCAAGACCCAGTGCTACGGTGTCTTTGTTACCCATCCACACTTTTTCTTCTACGAACGTTTCACCTGCTTTGTGCGGTGCCACTGTTTCGAAGAAACGGAAGCCGTAGCTTAGCAGCTTTTTGCTTTCTGACTTACGAGCATTGGCATCTTTAGTACCCATAACGACCGCAACCAAGCGCATTTGACCTTCAGTTGCTGAACTTACTAGGCTGTAACCCGCATTACTTGTGTGACCCGTTTTGATGCCGTCAACGTTCATGCTCTTATCCCAAAGTAGACCGTTACGGTTGTATTGGGTGATGCCGTTGTAAGTAAATTTCTTCTCTGAGTACACTCGGTACTCATTTGGTACGTCACGGATAAGTGCTTTACCTAGCAGTGCCATGTCGTATGGTGTTGAGTACAATTCTGCGTTATCTAAGCCATGAACGTTGGCAAAGTGCGAGTTAGTCATACCCAATGTGTTGGCCCAAGCGTTCATTAGGTCAACAAATGCATCTTCTGAACCTGCAATATGTTCTGCCATCGCAACACAGGCATCGTTACCTGACTGGACGATGATACCTCGGTTCAGGTCACGTACTTTAACTGTTGTGCCTACTTCAATGAACATCTTTGATGAATCAGGGAAGTTTTTCGCCCACGCATTTTTACTGATGGTGACATCATCATCTTCTGAGATATTACCACGCGCTAGCTCTTGGCCGATTACATAGCTGGTCATCATCTTAGTCAGACTAGCTGGAGACAATTTTGTGTTCATCTCTTTCTCTGCCAGTACTTTACCTGAATGGTAATCCATCAGCACGTAGCCCTTCGCCGCGATTTGAGGGGCATCTGGAACAACGATAGGTGATGCAAGAGCAGATTGAGCGAAAGTTGCAGAAAGGGCAACCGAAGAAACGAGAATAGATTTCACAAACTTATTTTTATTCATGGTAATTCAAATTTTTGGGTTAACTGCAGACATCTTATCAGAATCCCTAGTTATGTAAGAGGGGGATCAAAGAGAAATTCATGACACGAGGTCATTTGGCAGTGTTGTGTTTTTTAATAAATGCAGACGAATAGCCGAGCAACTTTACTTTATCTAGTGTGGCTTGCGTCAGGGAATAGTCAGTAAATGGCCCTAACAACAAGCGATAAGACTCTTTCGCACTCTCTAGGAAAGTTTCTGTATCCAATTTTTGACCAAGCTCGGTACCTAAAGTTCGCGCGCGCTCTTCATTTTTTGATGATGCCACTTGAATAACGTACCTAGGGTGCGCTTCTAATGACTTTTTGTCCGTGGGCTGATTGATACTGATCACTTCAATTTCCACGTTCGCGGTGCCTGTTTTTATGACATCTAACTTGTGCGCGGCGGCATAGCTTAAATCAATGATACGGCCATCGTGAAAAGGACCTCGGTCATTAACTCGTACTATGGTGGTTTTGCCGTTGTCAGTATTGGTAACTTTTACGTAACTTGGTAACGGTAGCGTTTTATGCGCTGCCGTCATTGAGTACATGTCATAGATTTCGCCATTAGAAGTCAAATGACCTTGGAATTTTTTCCCATACCAAGATGCGCGGCCTTTTTCTTTAAAGCCTTTCGCATTGCGAACTATTTTGTAGTCTTTGCCACGCAAGTGGTAATCTTTGTTCCCACCTAGGCTGTACGGTTCATATTTAGGATGCGCATCCTCGATGTGTTCGACTGAAAGCGGTGTATCCGGTGCAACATCGGATTCGAGTTCGTAACGGCCTTCTTGTTCTTTTTGGCTAGTTGATGAACAGCCTGCCAAAATAAGAGCAGAGAAAACCAAGGAATATAAAGCGCGTTTTTGCATGTCTAGGTCGCCTTAGAGAATGCTTTTCGGTGCGTATGAATCGACATTAGAATACCAAAACCAGCCATCAAGGTTACCATTGATGTGCCGCCATAACTGATGAGTGGCAACGGTACACCTACTACAGGTAGGATGCCACTTACCATGCCAATATTTACAAAAATATACACGAAGAAGCTGAGTACAATACTGCCTGCCATCATTCGTCCAAATGCGGTTTGCGCTTGGCTGGCGAGATATAAACCTCGTCCAATAATAAATAGATAGATGGCTAAAAGGCAAAGGAAGCCAATCATACCCCATTCTTCAGCAATTACTGCAAAGATAAAGTCAGTGTGTCGTTCAGGAAGAAATTCTAGTTGTGACTGCGTACCTTGCAACCAACCTTTGCCGGAAATACCGCCGGAGCCAATCGCAATTTTACTCTGAATAATGTGGTAGCCCGCTCCTAGCGGATCAGACTCCGGGTTAAATAGAGTACGAACTCTCACTTTTTGATACTCTCGCATCAAGAAAAACCACAGAATTGGAATGAAACCACCTAATGCAATCGCAGCACCAGCAATTATTTTCCAGCTAATGCCTGCGAGGAAGATAACAAAAATACCGGAAGCCGCGATCAGGATTGAGGTACCTAAGTCAGGCTGTTTTGCAATGAGAATGGTTGGTAAGCAGACCATAATCAGTGCAACAATGAGTGTTCTTAGCGTTGGTGGGAGGGGCTGTCTACCAACATAGCGAGCCACCATTAATGGCACCGCGAGCTTCAATAGCTCTGACGGTTGAAAGCGCACAAAACCGAGGTTAAGCCAACGCTGCGCGCCTTTCGATGCTTCACCGAAAAACAGCACGCCGAAAAGCAGTATAACGCCACCAACGAACATCAAAGGTGCCAAGCTTTCGTAAGTTCGTGGAGAAAGCTGTGCAAGGACGAGCATCACAACGAGTGAAAGCACCATTCGCATGGCTTGGCGATCCATCATCAGTAAACTTTGGCCACTGGCGCTGTACATGATCACCAGGCCAAACCCCATCAGGGCCAGTATGCCAAGTAGGAGTGGTAAGTCGATATGGAAGCGTTCAAACAGGGCGCGATTTTTACCTGTAGAGGGATCCATCTTCATTACTGTTTTACCTCTTTCTTCGCATTGTTTTCAGGCTCAATTTCTTCTGGACCAAGAACGACTCGGTCAAAAATTTTCCTTACTACTGGGGCACCGTTACTAGAACCACCACCGGCATTTTCTAGTACTACAGTGACGACCACTTTAGGATCATCAAATGGTGCAAAGCCAGTAAATAACGCATGGTCACGTAAGTGCTCGGCGATCTCATCGGCGTTGTACTCTTCGTTTTCACCCAGACCGAAGACCTGTGCAGTACCTGATTTACCCGCTGTTTCATAATTCATTTTGTAGAATGAGCGACGAGCTGTTCCGCGCGTGCCATGGTTTACCCGACGCATGCCTTCTTTCGCCATATCCCAGTACTTTTTAGGCACATTCTTGATTGGTGGGTAAGTCACGTATTCTGTCGTTTGCTGCTCTTCGAAGTCGTTACCATTTTCTATCGTCGCTTTGAGCAAGTGAGGTGCGATCACTTCTCCCTCGTTTACTAATACGGAGGTTGCTTTGGCGATTTGCATTGGTGTTGCTGTCCAATATCCTTGGCCGATACCTACAGGGATCGTATCACCTTTATACCACGGGGTTTTATGGCGAGACATTTTCCAGTCACGAGTCGGCATGTTCGCCTTACTTTCTTCGTAGATATCAATGCCAGTGTAATCACCAAAACCGAACATCATCATCCAATTCGAAATACGGTCAATGCCCATGTCATAAGCGATTTGATAGTAGAAGGTATCAACAGACTCTTCGATCGACTTAATGATATCGACGCGTCCGTGTCCCCAACGCAACCAGTCCCGGAACGGACGTGTGTTAGAGTTTGGTATGCGCCAATAACCAGGATCATTTCGTGTGGTGTTAGGTGTGACGACACCTTCTTGCAGCGCGGCTACCGCCATAAATGGTTTGATGGTAGAGGCCGGAGGGTAAATGCCAAGTGTAGTGCGGTTGACCAAAGGACGGTTTTTATCGTTCAAAAGGGCGCGATAATCTTTACCTGAGATTCCGTGCACGAACGAGTTAGGATCGTAGCTAGGGCTTGAAACCATAGCCAGTACGCCGTTGTCTCTAGGATCGATTACTACAGCACTGCCTCGGCGGCCGTCCAACAATTGGTGTACGTACAACTGCAAGTTGATATCAAGGTTTAAAACGATGTCTTTTCCGGGTACAGGTGGAACGTACTTTAAGGTACGAATTACTCGGCCGCGGCTGTTTACCTCGACTTCTTGATATCCGGCTGTACCGTGTAAGAGGTCTTCGTAGTATTTTTCAATACCCAGCTTACCAATGTCGCGAGTGGCTTGATAGTTTGCGTCTTTTTCTTCTCGGATCAGGCGTTGCATGTCGCGATCATTAATTCGAGAAACATACCCAATCACGTGGGTTAAGACTTCGCTGAAAGGGTAGTAGCGCTTTAAGGTCGCACTTATTTCCACACCTGGAAAGCGGTACTGATTGACGGAGAATACCGCTACTTGTTTTTCGTTCAGTTGGGTAAGCAGTGGGACCGATTTAAATCGACGAGTCCGTTTACGCTCGTGGTGGAAACGTTCAATCTGGTCTGGTGTAATTTCCAGAATAGTTTGTAATTCTTGGATGGTTGCATCAATGTCTTTAATTTTTTCTGGGGTCAGTTCTAAGTTAAAGACGGGACGGTTCTCTGCCAGTAAAACGCCATTTCGGTCATAAATTAGACCTCGGTTAGGCGCGATAGGCACCACTTTGATGCGGTTATCGTTCGAGCGGGTTTGATAGTCTTGAAACTGGTTCACCTGAATGTTGTACATGTTGGCAACCAGAGCTCCCATCAAGACAACAATGCCGATAAAAGCAACAATAGCGCGGCTGGCAAACAGACGCGCTTCGGCTTGATAATCTCGGATTTGACTGCGGCGTTTACGAATCATTAACGCTTGGCTCTAAAGTTAAACAACGATTATTCGCGATGATAAGGGTGGTTAGCGGTGATGCTCCACGCTCGGTACAAGCTTTCTGCCATTACGATACGCACTAGAGGGTGGGGTAGCGTTAAGGCAGACAATGACCAGCTTTGGTCTGCTGCAGCTTTGCATGCAGGAGCGAGTCCTTCAGGACCGCCGATTAATATTGATACATCACGGCCATCTAATTTCCAAGCTTCTAACTGCTCAGCGAGTTGAGGAGTGTCCCATTTTTTACCTGGGATATCTAACGTGACGATACGGTTGCCTTTTGGTACCGCAGCGAGCATCGCTTCCCCTTCTTTTTGCAGGATGCGAGCGATATCGGCATTCTTACCACGCTTGCCAGCAGAGATTTCAATCAACTCCAACGGCATATCATGCGGGAAACGGCGACGATATTCTTGAAAGCCTTCCTCAACCCATTTTGGCATTTTTGTGCCAACAGCAATTAGTTGAATTTTCAAAAGATTAACCCCAGAGTTTTTCTAGCTGGTAGAGTTCGCGGTGCTCTTCTTGCATCACGTGAAGCATGGCGTCGCCCATATCAAGGACTACCCATTCACCTTCGTTTTCACCTTCCATTCCTAGTGGCTCAAGACCGGCTTTTTTCACCTCTGTTGCAACATGGTCAGCGATGGATGAAACGTGGCGTTTGGATGTACCAGTACAGATGATCATGTAATCTGTCACGCTTGATTTATCTTCCACATTTAGGACGATAATGTCTTCCGCTTTCATGTCGTCGGCTTTATCAGCTAAAAAGTCTTTCAGTTCTTCGCGAAGCACTCGGTTTTCCTCGGTTTGTCTCTTATCTCTACAGTGTTTTACATTCTTGCTTGCAAAACAGGTCGCGCACTATATCACGCTTTGATTTTTAAATTGCCAGCTTAATATCAGGAGAGCAGGTTTCTAAGCTCAACTGATGAATAGTTGGCCATACAGACTCGTCATACTGAGTTTTGGCTTTTATCTCGGCTTGAGCCAACAAGGAGAGCAATGCACAAATACGACTCGCTGATAAGCGGGCCAGTGCTGCGTTATAGAGTGGACGCTTGTTTTGCCAAACTCGATATTTCTCAAATACCTGGTTCATTCCCATTTGAGTTAAGTCTTGATGCATATTTAAAAGTTGGCTCAACTCTTTTTGTACACTTCGAATCAAGATCACGGTCTCAACCCCTTCCGCCTCAAGTTGGCGAAGAATACGTTGTGCACGGTTTGCTTTACCTGCCAGTAAGGCGTCGATCCAGTTAAAGGTAGTGAAGTGGTTATGGCGACTTAGGGCTTCCTCTAAACGTATGATGGTCAGCTCACCATCCGGGTAGAGTAGGGCCAATTTCTCTAAGCTTTGTGTCAATGCAAATAGGTTACCTTCATGCCATTGAGCCAACATTTGCAGTGATTGTTGATCGGGTTTTAGGCCCAACGTGCGGCAACGTGCCTGAATGAACATAGGTAAGCGTTGTAGATCTGGCGACAAACAGCTTACCCAGTCGCCTTTTGAGCTTAATGCTTTGAACCATTTCGCATTTTCTTGGGCTTTGGTCAGTTTGCTACCAACAATGACGAGCATGATGTCATCATGCAGCATATCACACAGTGTTTGCAGCTCTTTGCTGACGGCGGTTGTCACGCCACTCTCTGGAATTTCAAGCTCGATCAATTGACGGTTTGAGAACAGGCTCATCGCTTGGAAGCAATCGTAAACTTGATTCCAGTCGATGCTTGCGTCTACCGCAAAACGGTGTTTTTCCTCAAAACCTTGTTGAAACGCTGCCTTTTGGATTGCTTGGCGGCTCTCTTGAAGCAGTAACGGCTCATTACCAAAGATTAGGTAAACCTGTTTAACGTGTTTAGTTAAATGATCCGTTAATTTATCGGCATAAATTCGCATAGTGATTAAGAGTTTGTGTTCGCTGGCTCAGAGATTTGTCCTGCTTCATATTCGGCACGAATACGGCCCAACTGGCGCATCATCTGTTTTGCAGCTTGCAAGCGCATCTCGTCTTCAATTACGTCACGTTCAACAGATTTTGCAAGTGCCGTCAACGGGTTGTCTAGGTAGTTGCGGTTTACTGTTGTCGTAAAGTTTTTAGAGCCATAGCCAGGAATTGTCACACGGTATTTTACTACGTATGTCAGCTCTTTTTCTGCTGCACGGCTATTTTGATAAAGCGATAGTGTACGCTCATCGATTGTCGCTTCCGTCAAATGAAGGTTGGGTACCGTCGATGATGGTTGAACAAGTTCAACTTTGTTCAGTTCGAGTTGAGAGCGAACATAGCGAGTTAATTCACTGTATTCATCGTAGCTGGAGAAAGACATAGTGTGCAGCTCTTCCGGTACGGAATACTCGCCGCGAAGGTGAAAACCACAGGCAGAAAGAAGCCCCGCTAATACCAATACCACTGGTAGTTTAATCAAAGAGAAAAAGCGCATTGATTGTATTCATCCTAAATTGAAGGGGTTATTTACCTTAAACCACTCATGTGAATGGTTTGAGGTAAATAAACAGGGTAGAAAACTACCCTGTTTAATGACTCTTGGTTAACAAATAAGTTCGCTAAACAGAGACAAATTGACAGCTGCGATTAGTTTGCAACGATGTTCAGCAGTTTACCTGGAACGTAAATAACTTTACGAATAGTCAGGCCATCAGTGAACTTAACCACGTTTTCGTCGTTTAGACCAAGCTGTTCGATATCGTCTTTAGAGATATCAGCTGGGACTGTTAGCTTCGCACGTAGCTTACCGTTAACTTGAACAACGATAGTTTTTTCGTCTTCAACTAGCGCTTTTTCGTCAAACGTCGGCCATGCCGCGTTATCAATGTCTGTTTCACCTAGTGCTGCCCATAGCTCGTATGAGATATGCGGAGTGATAGGGTAAAGCATGACAACAATAGCTTTCAGTGCTTCGTCAAGGATTGCACGATCTTGCGCAGATTCTTGAGGCGCTTTCGCTAGTTTGTTCATCAGCTCCATGATCGCTGCGATCGCGGTGTTGAATGTTTGACGACGAGCGATATCGTCCGTCACTTTCGCGATAGTTTTGTGAACGTCGCGGCGAAGTGCTTTTTGATCACCAGAAAGCGCTGAGGTATCTACTGCTTCTGCTGCGCCTTTCGCTGTGTGCTCTTTCACTAGTTTCCAAACACGTTTTAGGAAGCGGTTCGCACCTTCTACGCCAGACTCTTGCCATTCAAGTGTCATGTCCGCTGGAGACGCGAACATCATGAATAGACGTACTGTGTCAGCGCCGTACTTATCTACCATTTCTTGAGGGTCGATACCGTTGTTCTTAGACTTAGACATCTTGATCATGCCTGAGTGCGTTACATCGCGACCTTCAGTGTCTTTAGCAGAAGTAATGCGGCCTTTACCATCACGTTCAACGGCTACGTCTGTTGGAGCTACCCACTCTTTGCCGCCTTTCTCGTTCTCGAAGTAGAACGCATCAGCCAGTACCATGCCTTGACACAGTAGTTGCTTGAACGGTTCGTCAGAAGTTACGTAACCCGCATCGCGCAATAGTTTGTGGAAGAAGCGTGAGTACAGTAGGTGCATACAAGCATGCTCGATACCACCGATGTACTGGTCTACTGGTAGCCAATAGTTTGCTTTTTCTGGGTCTAGGATGTCGTCCGCTTGTGGTGAACAGTAACGCGCGTAGTACCAAGAAGATTCCATGAACGTATCGAACGTATCTGTCTCACGTAGAGCAGGTTCGCCGTTAAAGGTTGTCTTCGCCCACTCTTTGTCTGCTTTGATTGGGCTCGTTACGCCGTCCATTACTACGTCTTCTGGAAGAATCACTGGTAGTTGGTCAGCAGGTACTGGGTGAACTTCACCGTCTTCAGTGGTTACCATTGGGATTGGCGCACCCCAATAACGTTGACGAGATACACCCCAGTCGCGTAGACGGAAGTTTACAGTCTTAGTGCCTTTGCCCTCTGCTTCTAGCTTCGCTGCGATTGCGTCGAATGCCGCTTGGAATTCTAGGCCATCGAATTCACCTGAATCGAACAGTACACCTTTCTCAGTGTATGCTGCTTCAGAGATGTCTAGCTCGCTGCCATCAGCAGGCTTGATAACTGGCACGATGTCTAGACCGTACTTCGTTGCGAACTCGTAGTCACGTTGGTCGTGCGCAGGTACAGCCATTACCGCGCCTGTACCGTAGTCCATCAGAACGAAGTTTGCTACGTATACTGGTACTTCGCGGCCGTTCAATGGATGAATAGCAGTAAGGCCAGTTGCCATACCTTTCTTCTCCATTGTCGCTAGCTCAGCTTCTGCAACCTTGTTGTTCTTACATTCGTCGATAAACGCTGCAAGCTCTGGATTGTTCTCTGCTGCAAGAGCTGCAAGAGGGTGGCCGGCTGCGATACCCACGTAAGTCACACCCATTAGCGTATCTGGACGTGTTGTGTAAACTTCTAGGTCTTGTTGACCCTTAACTTCAAACTTCAGTTCAACACCTTCAGAACGACCAATCCAGTTGCGCTGCATGGTTTTCACCATTTCAGGCCAACCTTCAAGCTTGTCTAAGTCGTCTAGTAGCTCTTGAGCGTACTCAGTGATTTTGATGAACCATTGAGGGATTTCTTTTTGCTCTACAGGCGTATCACAACGCCAGCAACAACCGTCTTCAACCTGCTCGTTTGCAAGAACAGTTTGGTCGTTAGGACACCAGTTAACAGAAGAAGTCTTTTTGTAAACCAAACCTTTCTCGTAAAGTTTAGTGAAGAACTCTTGTTCCCAGCGGTAGTACTCCGGTGTACATGTTGCGAATTCACGGTTCCAATCGTAACCAAAGCCTAGAAGCTTAAGTTGGTTCTTCATGTATTCGATGTTTTCGTAAGTCCAAGGTGCTGGCGCAGTTTTGTTTTTTACTGCTGCGTTTTCTGCAGGTAGACCGAATGCGTCCCAACCGATTGGTTGCATCACGTTTTTGCCTTGTAGGCGTTGGAAACGAGATACTACATCACCGATAGTGTAGTTGCGCACGTGACCCATGTGCAGTCGACCACTTGGGTATGGGAACATGGACAGACAGTAGAATTTTTCTTTATTTGGGTCTTCACTTACAACAAAGGTTTTGTTGTCATCCCAGTGCTTTTGAACTTTTTGTTCAATATCTTGTGGGTTGTATTGTTCTTGCATCGATGGTATCCGTTATCTTGGAATTTGTGAGTTCGGTTAGAACAGACTTAAATAGATCGTCATAGAATACCTAAAGCTAGGGATCACAACAATAGCCAATCTGTACCCATGCGCCCTTAAGTGACGCAGGTAGGAGAAAGATGGAGGTCAGTTATGCCTAAACGTAAAACAGGTTATGAGGAAATGCTCGAGGATGTGATTGAAACCTTGAAGCACAGTCCGGAAGAAGTTAACAAAGCGATTGAGACGTCGGGCAAAGTGGTGGATGCTGCTAATGACTTGACCAAAGATGAATTGGCTTTAATCAAAGCGTACCTTAAAGCAGACTTAAAAGAGTTTTCAGAGAGTTACGAGGATAGCAAAAGCGGTCCGTTTTACTTAACGATTGCGGATTCGATATGGCAAGGGCTGTTAGAGATTACAGACCGAACTAAAGTTGAGTGGGTTGAGTTGTTCGATGACTTAGAGCATCAAGGGCTATATGAAGCAGGAGAGGTGATAGGCTTAGGCACTTTAGTTTGTGATGAGTGTGGTCACAAGACAACGTATAACCACCCAACTGTAATCATTCCGTGTATTAAATGTGGTCACAAAGGCTTTACTCGCCAGTCATTAAAACCATAAATGGCGAGTAACGACTGTATAATGCAATGAATAAAAAAGAGGCTTAGTCGCCTCTTTTTTGTCTTTTCTACTTTCAAGCTGTTATCAGCTCTGTTTTCTTCTTAAACCGAAAGCCAGAGCTAAACTTAACCCTATCCAAATATACAATGGCCAAGTACCAACGATTCGATATGGCGTTTTCCCATCGGTTGGGGTGAGCTCTGCGCGCAGTACTGCAGTTTCAAACTGCGGTACTTGCTCAACGATTTTACCTTTGTGATCGGTTACCGCTGTTAATCCGTTGTTAGTCGAGCGGATGAGCGGTTTACCTAACTCTAAGGCACGCATACGGGCGATCTCCATATGCTGAAGAGGACCGATAGAGTGACCAAACCATGCATCATTTGAAAGCGTTAGAATGAAGTCTGTTTCGTCAGTCACATTTTGACGCACTTGCTCATTAAAGATGATCTCATAGCAAAGCGCTGGTGCCATGTGCATGCCATTCGCAACGATGTTTGGCTGCACAAAAGCCCCACGGCTAAACGACGACATCGGTAGGTTAAAGAATGGCGCTAATGGGCGCAAAATATCTTCAAATGGTACAAACTCACCAAATGGTAGTAGGTGATGCTTATGGTAACGTTCGCTTAAATCGAAGCTGTAGTCACCGTATGGTGTGATGCCTAGGGACAGAATACTGTTGTAGAACTGTCGATCTTCAGCTTGGTTGACGACACCGGTGATGATTGCGCTGTTATTCATTTTTGCAGCGCTGTCGATATTGCTCAAAAATGAAGGCACTTCAATTTCAAAAGCGGGAATTGCTGCTTCTGGCCAAACGATAATGTCAGCATCCCAGTTTTCACGAGTTAAGTCAGCGTACTTCATGATGGTTGGCCAGCGTTGACTTGGTAGCCACTTTAGGTTTTGGTCTACGTTACCTTGAATCAGCGCGAGCTTAGTCGTGTCTTCTGGTCGGGGTGTTACCCAATCGTAGTTGCGAATCCCAAAGCCAGTACTGAGTAGCACCGCAGGGATAATCACCATCAGCCACTGCTTATGAATCCATGCATAGGCTAACGCCCCTGCGCTGATAAGGATAAGTAGAGTAAGCAGTTCTACGCCGCCAATTGGTGCAAAGCTTGCGAGTGGAGCATCTATCTGGCTATAGCCTAGCCATAACCAAGGGAAGCCAGTCATCACCCAACCACGTAACCAATCACTGATCAGCCATAAAGCAGGTGCAGCGAGAAGTGCTTTTGTGAGCGTAAATTGAGGAAACAGCTTGTTGTTGAGCCAAGCAAATAAGCCTGAATAAACAGCCAAGTAGGCAACAAGCAAGCCCATTAAAAATAAATTGGCAATGAGCGGCATACCGCCAAAACCGGAGATACTGACGTAAACCCAGCTAACGCCAGTTGCAAATTGACCTAACCCCCAAGCATAACCAATCCATAGTGCGCGTTTCGGAGTTTGGTTAGCAAGAAGAATCAGTAGAATTGCTGGGCTAAGAATGGCAATAGGCCACAGCTGGTAAGGAGCGAAAGCGAGTGTAGTAGAGGCGCCAACAAAAGCGGCCACTAAGGGCCGCTTAAGGCGATGAAAGAGTTCATTCATCATTGTAATTTTCTGAGATTCCCAATGGGTATCGCGTTACTCTTGAGTGGCTTCAACCAGGGTTTCTTCGTCTGGGATCGTCACTTGGAGTTGAATGACACGACGGTTATCGGCAGCGGTGACTTTGAAGTTGTAGCCTTCAATTTCAACCAGTTCACCACGAGAAGGTAAGTGACCAAAGGCAGTCATGACCATACCACCAACGGTATCAACTTCCTCATCGCTGAAGTTGGTTCCGAATGTCTCATTAAACTCTTCGATGGTTGTCAGCGCTCTGACAGCAAACGTATGCTTGCTCAGCTTACGAATGTCCGTCTCTTCACTTTCATCGAATTCATCTTCAATATCCCCGACGATTTCCTCAAGGATATCTTCAATGGTCACAAGACCAGAAACACCACCGAATTCATCGACAACAATGGCCATATGATAACGTTCTTCACGGAATTCTTTCAGCAGTCGATCAACGCGTTTACTTTCCGGTACCACAACCGCTGGTCGAATGACTTCTTCGATATCAAATGGATTACTGCCTGAGCCTAAGTATTTAAGTAAGTCCTTCGCTAGAAGTATGCCTTCCACATGGTCTTTATCTTCGCTGATCACAGGGTAGCGAGAGTGTTGAGCATCGGTAATCAAAGCAACCAAGGTATCAAGGTCGTGAGTACGCTCAACGGTAACCATTTGCGAACGCGGGATCATAATGTCACGCACACGCATTTCGGAGATTTCCATAACACCTTCAAGCATATCGCGAGTGTCATGGTCAATCAGGTCGTTAACTTCAGAGTCGCGGATAACATCCACAAGCTCTTGGCGATCTTTTGGTTCGCCCTGAAATAGTTGACCTAGACGTTCAAAGAAGGACTTTCTACTCGGACCTTCTGCCTTTTCTTTCTTATCTTCGTTAGAAGAGGGAGAATTATCTTCGTTCATTGTTTCTCAATTAAGTAACGCTATCAGAAGTGTGATAGCACACATAGAGAGGCGAACACGAGAGTCATTTAGGTGGTTCGCCTTTCCCTGTCGAGTGGCCAATAGCTACTCTTTTTCAGCAATGTAAGGATCTTCATAACCCATACCTTGCATGATTTCGGTTTCGAGGGACTCCATCTCTTCGGCTTCGTCATCCTCTATATGATCATAACCTAGCAGATGCAAGCTGCCATGTACAACCATATGCGCCCAATGTGCTAGCAGAGGCTTGCTCTGTTCAACCGCCTCTTTTTCAACAACTTGGCGGCAAATAATCAAATCACCAAGTAAATCTATTTCCATACCAGGAGGTGCTTCAAATGGAAACGACAACACATTAGTTGGTTTATCTTTGCCGCGATACTCATGGTTGAGCGTATGACTTTCTTGTTCATCAACAATACGAATGGTGACTTCGGCTTGTGGCTGGAAGAGAGGAATTGTCTTATCTAGCCACAATTGGAAATCTTGCTGCGAAGGCAGACCTTCTTCATTTTCGACTGCCAGTTGCAGATCAAGTTCAATCGCCATGATTATTCCTTAGTTGAAGCAACTTGTGCATTCAGTTCGGCTTTTGCTGCTTCTAGTAACTTCGCATCGCGTTCTTCACGACGGCGTTTCTCGAACTCTTTACGCTCTTTCTGGTCTTGTGCTTCCCACTTCTCGTACGCGTTAACGATACGAGCAACCACAGGGTGACGTACAACGTCGTCGGCTAAGAAGAAGTTAAAGCTGATGTCGTCAACTTCGCTTAGTACTTCAATAGCATGACGAAGACCCGATTTCGCACCACGAGGTAAGTCAATCTGCGTGACATCACCAGTGATAACCGCGCGAGAGTTAAAACCAATACGCGTTAGGAACATCTTCATCTGCTCAACAGTGGTGTTCTGACTCTCATCAAGAATGATGAAGGCGTCGTTTAGAGTACGACCACGCATGTAAGCAAGAGGAGCAACCTCAATCACGTTACGTTCAATCAGCTTCTCTACGCGCTCAAAGCCCAGCATTTCAAATAGGGCGTCGTATAGCGGACGTAGGTATGGGTCGACTTTCTGGCTTAAATCACCAGGCAGGAAGCCCAATTTCTCACCAGCTTCAACCGCTGGACGAGTAAGTAGAATACGGCGGATCTCTTGGCGCTCTAGTGCGTCAACAGCTGCTGCTACAGCAAGGTAGGTTTTACCTGTACCAGCCGGGCCAATACCAAAAGAAATATCATGCGTGACCATGTTAACCAAGTACTGCGCTTGGTTTGGCGTACGTGGTTTGATCACACCTTTCTTGGTTTTGACGAAGACTTCTTTACCATGCTCGATGTTAGACTCAGTATTCTGCTCAAGAACACCAGACTCTTTGATCGCTAGATGGATTTGCTCAGGCTCAATATCTGGGATCTCACCTCGTACAGGTGCGGTATCAACATATAGAGTTTTCAGGATATCCAGCGCAGCTGATGCGGTATGAGGTTTACCGACAATCGTAAAGTGGTCACTACGGTGGTTAATTTCAACGCCTAGACGACGTTCTAAATGCTTGATGTTGTCATCGAATGGACCGCACAGGCTAGCTAGTCGGCGGTTGTCTGAAGGTTCTAGGTTAATTTCTAGAGTTACGATTTTATTGCTCAATGTTGCCTCTCATTTTTTGCCACTTAGTGAGAGCCTGATAACGACCAGGCTCTCTATGGCTATTTATACGAGCTTACGGCGTAAAAGTAGCTACACCCAGCTCATCTTCGCGACGTGTTTTCGCCATCATCTGCGTTGGGGAAATCACACTACGAAGATCCATGTCTTTTTCAGTACGTACTAGCTCACCACGCAGTGAGTTTGCAAATACGTCTACGATCTTCACATCAACGAACTGACCAATTAGGTCTGCACTACCTTCAAAGTTTACTACACGGTTGTTTTCTGTACGAGCGCGTAGTTCCATTAGGTTTTTCTTCGAAGGACCTTCAACTAGAACACGTTGTTCTGTGCCAAGCATTAAGCGAGAGTAACGCATCGCTTGAGCATTGATAGTTTGCTGTAGTTCGTAAAGGCGCTCTTTCTTCACTTGTTCTGACACATCACAAGGGTAATCCGCTGCTGGCGTACCTGGACGTGGAGAGAAAATAAAGCTGAAGCTCATGTCAAAGTCTACATCTTTGATTAGCTTCATGGTGTCTTGGAAGTCTTTGTCTGTCTCACCAGGGAAACCAACAATAAAGTCTGAACTGATTTGGATATCAGGACGAGCTTTACGCAGTTTACGGATGATCGATTTGTATTCGATAGCGGTGTGAGGGCGTTTCATCATCGTTAGGATACGGTCACTACCACTTTGCACAGGTAAGTGCAGGAAGCTCACAAGTTCTGGGGTATCTTCGTATACTGCGATGATGTCGTCTGTGAATTCTAACGGGTGGCTCGTCGTGAAACGAATACGGTCGATACCATCGATAGACGCAACCAAACGAAGCAGTTCTGCAAATGAACAGATCTCACCATCGTGCATAGGACCACGGTACGCGTTTACGTTTTGACCCAGAAGGTTTACTTCACGTACGCCTTGTTCAGCAAGTTGGGCGATTTCGAACAGTACGTCATCCATTGGACGGCTTACTTCTTCACCACGAGTGTACGGTACGACACAGTAAGTACAGTACTTAGAGCAGCCTTCCATAATAGAAACGAATGCTGTCGCACCTTCAGCGCGAGGTTCAGGTAGGCGGTCGAATTTTTCGATCTCTGGGAACGAAATGTCCATAACTGGTGCATCATCGGACTGAGATTGTTTGATCATCTCAGGTAGGCGGTGCAAAGTTTGTGGGCCAAAAATAACGTCAACGTATGGTGCACGTTCACGAATATGGTCACCTTCTTGCGTTGCTACACAACCACCTACACCGATAACTACGCCAGGTTTTTTATCTTTTAGTGTTTTCCAGCGGCCTAGCTGGTGGAAAACTTTCTCTTGCGCTTTTTCACGGATCGAACAGGTGTTAAGTAGAAGTACGTCTGCTTCCTCTGGCTCTTCCGTCAGCTCGTAGCCGTTTGCAGCATTAAG
The DNA here is from genome assembly GCF_033340055.1 of Vibrio sp. 1580. Lineage (NCBI taxonomy): Bacteria > Pseudomonadati > Pseudomonadota > Gammaproteobacteria > Vibrionales > Vibrionaceae > Vibrio > Vibrio sp. 1580. The sequence goes on along the minus strand of NZ_JAWOVT010000009.1, from coordinate 52,491 downwards.
CAGGTCGGCCATTTTTGATGAATCGTATTCGTTCATCTGGCAGCCCCAGGTTTTAATTAGCAGTTTCTTACTCATCTCACTTTCGCTCGTTCAGTTGTACTTAAATCGGAGAGCTATTGCTCAAATTATAGCCGCCATCACGGCGGTAAGCGGCGTATTGTACTGCTTTAAAAAGCACCTGACTAGTGATCTAGCTAATTCTCTGCAAAGCCTGATGAAATCTAGTTTTTCGCCCTATGCTGAACAAGGTTTTTTGTTAAACAATTTTGTAAAAGTAGCCATGGAAAGTACAATAAAAAACGCCAATTAATCAGCACGATGAAGAGTGAAAAATGAACAAGTATGACATCGCCGTGATCGGTGGCGGTATGGTCGGGGCAGCCGTCGCTGTTGGATTTGCCAAGCAGGGCAGAAGCGTTGTCTTGGTTGAAGGTACAAAACCTAAAGTTTTTGATGCCGCTCAGGCGATGGATATTCGTGTATCTGCAATCTCGCACCAGTCGGTGGAGTTACTTGATTCACTCGGAGCATGGTCAGAGATCAAGAGCATGCGAGTTTGTCCTTATCGGCGGTTAGAAACTTGGGAGCACCCAGAGTGCCGTACTCGTTTTCACTCTGATGAATTGTCATTGGATCAGCTAGGTTACATCGTTGAAAATCGCCTAATCCAATTAGGTCTTTGGCAAGTCTTCTCTCAGTATGAAAATCTAACCGTGATGTGTCCTGAGCGATTAAAAGCCATTGAGTTTGCAGATGTAAATCTTGTGACACTAGAAAGTGGGGAGCAGTTTGAAGCTAACTGGGTGATTGGTGCTGATGGTGCAAACTCTAAAGTTCGTCAATTGGCTGGAATTGGTGTAACTGCGTGGGATTACCGACAACACTGCATGTTGATTAATGTGAAAACAGAATTGCCTCAGCAAGATATTACTTGGCAACAATTTACACCTTCAGGCCCACGTTCATTTTTACCTCTGTGCTCTTTGAGTAACGACGATGGTCAAGTAGTAGGCCAAGGTTCTTTGGTTTGGTATGACTCGCCTAAACGTATTAAACAACTGTGTGCGATGGGTAAACCTCAACTAAGAGAAGAAATTTTACGTCATTTCCCTGCTGAATTAGGCGATATTGAAGTTTTACAGTTTGGCTCATTCCCACTCACTCGTCGTCATGCGCAAAGCTACTCAAGCAAAAATTGCGTGTTAGTGGGTGACTCTGCCCATACGATCAACCCGCTTGCAGGGCAAGGGGTAAACTTAGGCTTCAAAGATGTAGACGTTCTCCTTTCGGTAACAGAACAACAAGAAAAGCTGGAAGATACCTTACTCGCGAAATACGAACGCGCACGTCGACCTGACAACTTACTCATGCAGACGGGCATGGACTTTTTCTATAAAGGTTTTAGCAACGATCTATGGCCATTGAAGTTCGTACGTAATGCTGCATTGAAGCTTGCTGAAAACTCAGGGCCAATTAAGGCTCAAGTACTGAAATACGCGTTAGGTATGTAGTAAGCTACTCAAATCACAGATAGAAAAAAAGCGAGCCATGAGCTCGCTTTTTTAATTCGGCAAATCTAATGATTTCCCGAGTCCAGAACCAAAAAAAGAAAAAAACCCAGCAAAGTCATGCTGGGTTTTCCGATAATGGTGCGGAAGGAGAGACTTGAACTCTCACACCTTGCGGCGCCAGAACCTAAATCTGGTGCGTCTACCAATTCCG
>NZ_JAWOVT010000009.1:0-50669 GCF_033340055.1 Vibrio sp. 1580 | reverse complement strand
GAGACTTGAACTCTCACACCTTGCGGCGCCAGAACCTAAATCTGGTGCGTCTACCAATTCCGCCACTTCCGCAACTTATTCTGTAGTTATCAAGGTAATTGGTAAAAACCTAAATAACGTTGTTCATGGTGGCTACGACGGGATTCGAACCTGTGACCCCATCATTATGAGTGATGTGCTCTAACCAGCTGAGCTACGTAGCCAAAACCATATTTTTTGTTCTCAACGCTTTGTTGCCTTGTCGTTGGGAACGGCGCGCATTATGCGAAGTTGAGTGAGATCCGTCAACAGTTTTTTTTAATAAATTTCGGAAAAAACCTCGTTCGCTTCCTTTTTAAACAAAGAGGCGTGTTTATGATCTAAAACTGGAAATAAATTAGCTTGCAGTTGCGTAATTTATTTTTGTTCATTTACTTAAGGTATTAAAAAAGCCAGCTTAACAGCTGGCTTTTAGTGTAAATGAAGTGTTTAGAATTCATTCATTTAATTAAACATTGAAGCGGAAGTGTACAACATCGCCATCTTTTACGATGTAGTCTTTACCTTCTAGACGCCATTTACCTGCGTCTTTTGCGCCATTTTCACCATTGAATTGGATGAAATCGTCGTAACCAACTACTTCTGCACGAATAAAGCCTTTCTCGAAGTCAGTGTGGATCTTACCTGCCGCCTGAGGCGCAGTTGCACCAACAGGGATTGTCCAAGCACGTACTTCTTTAACACCTGCTGTGAAGTAGGTGTGTAGAGTCAGTAGTTCGTAACCAGAGCGAATTACACGGTTCAGGCCCGGCTCTTCGATCCCCATATCTGCTAGGAATTCTTCGCGATCTTCATCTTCTAGTTCAGATAGTTCAGATTCGATAGCTGCACATACAGGTACAACGACATTGTTTTCTTTTTCTGCGAACTCACGAACCGCATCTAGATATGGGTTATTTTCGAAGCCATCTTCGTTTACGTTTGCAATGTACATAGTTGGCTTCAGTGTTAGGAAGTTTAGGTAGCCGATTGCTGCTAACTCTTCTTTAGATAGCTCAACTGTGCGTGCCATGCCGCCTTCAGTTAGTACTGGTAACAGTTTTTCTAGTACGGTTAGTTCAAATTTTGCGTCTTTATCGCCGCCTTTTGCCTTCTTCGCGTTACGTTGAATCGCTCGCTCACAAGAATCAAGGTCAGCCATTGCAAGTTCAAGGTTGATCACTTCGATATCTTCGATAGGTGAAACTTTACCTGAAACGTGAACAATGTTTTCGTTTTCAAAACAGCGTACAACGTGGCCAATCGCGTCTGTTTCACGGATGTTAGCTAGGAATTTGTTACCTAAACCTTCACCACGTGATGCACCAGCAACAAGACCAGCGATGTCCACGAACTCCATCGTCGTTGGAAGAACTCTCTGTGGGTTAACGATCTTAGCTAGTGCGTCTAGACGTAGATCTGGCACAGGAACCACACCAGTGTTTGGTTCAATGGTACAGAACGGGAAGTTTGCTGCTTCGATACCCGCTTTAGTTAGTGCGTTGAACAGAGTTGATTTACCTACGTTAGGTAGACCAACGATGCCACATTTAAAACCCATGATAGTAACCTTATTCAGCTTTGAACGTGTGGAGGCGATTTTGTGCTTTAGATAGGCCATCCTTAATCAGGATATCTAGACAACGAACAGCCTCATCAGCTGCTGCATCTAAAAGCTCTTGCTCTTTAGCTGGCGCTTTACCTAATACAAAACCCGCCACTTTATCTTTGTGTCCCGGATGACCAATGCCAATACGAAGACGATAAAAATCTTTGTTATTGCCCAGTTTGCTAATGGTGTCACGCAGACCGTTGTGTCCACCGTGACCCCCACCTTTTTTAAACTTAGCGACACCTGGCGGTAAGTCTAGCTCGTCATGAGCAACCATGATCTCTTCAGGTTTAATTTGATAAAATTTCGCAAGCGCTGCGATCGATTTACCTGATAGATTCATGAAGGTGGTTGGGATAAGCAAACGGAGATCCTGGCCATTGACCATAATGCGTCCTGTTAGACCAAAAAACTTTGGTTCGTTCTTCAGTGTAACGTTGTGAACGCGTGCTAATTCTTCTACAACCCAAGCGCCCGCATTGTGACGAGTTCTGGCGTATTCTGGTCCTGGATTAGCAAGACCAACAAGAAGTTTGATTTGTTGACTCAAGGTTAGGATCTCTCTGGAATCTCAAAAAGCGCAGTATGATAGCACAGAAAACTCGCGGTGGGCGACCAAGGGATTTTCTAGTTATCAGTACAAATAAAAAAACACCCCAAAGAGGGGTGCTTTTGAAATCAGTGTAACTGAAATGTTCGTATTAGTTGAACATTGCAGAGATTGACTCTTCGTTGCTGATACGACGAATCGCTTCAGCTAGCATGCGAGATAGGCTTAGTGTTGTCACTTTACCTGTTGCAGCCATCTCTTTAGACAGAGAGATAGAGTCAGTTACGATAACTTGGTCAAGAACTGAGTTCTTGATGTTATCCGCAGCGTTGCCTGAGAATACTGCGTGAGTAGCGTAAGCGAATACACGCTTAGCACCGCGCTCTTTTAGTGCTTCAGCTGCTTTACATAGTGTGCCACCTGTGTCGATCATGTCATCAACGATCACACAGTCACGACCTTCAACATCACCGATTAGGTTCATTACTTCAGAAACGTTTGCACGTGGACGACGCTTATCTACGATTGCGATGTCGATGTCGCCTAGTGCTTTTGCTGTTGCACGAGCACGAACAACGCCACCTAGGTCAGGAGATACCACTACAGGGTTATCTAGACCGCGAGCCTGCATATCTTCAAGTAGCACTGGCGTGCCGAAGATGTTGTCTACAGGTACATCGAAGAAGCCTTGAATTTGCTCTGCGTGTAGGTCGATAGTTAGAACGCGGTCAACACCAACGTTAGATAGGAAATCAGCAACAACTTTTGCAGTAATTGGCACACGCGCAGAACGTACACGACGGTCTTGGCGAGCGTAGCCGAAGTAAGGGATAACTGCAGTGATACGGCCTGCTGAAGCACGGCGCATTGCATCAATCATAACAACCAATTCCATTAGGTTGTCGTTAGTCGGTGCACAAGTGGATTGAATGATGAAAACATCGCTACCACGAACATTCTCATTGATTTGAACTGCAACTTCGCCATCAGAAAAGCGAGAAACAGATGCATCACCAAGAGAGATGTAAAGACGATCAGCAATACGTTGGGCTAGTTCAGGTGTTGCGTTACCAGCAAATAGCTTCATATCAGGCACGGTGGAAACCTCGGGTTTGCGTCCAGTTTAAATAGGTCGGTGTGAGGCTGATTGGTATTCAGCCAAAGTCTCTTTTAATGGCGAAATATTGCGCCCTTGAGCGACAAATGCCGAGACTTTATCAGAGAGTTGTGCAAGGATAGTTTCTGCTTCAGATTTGCTCGAAAATTCAGCAAAAACGCAAGATCCTGTCCCCGTCAATCTTGACGGCGCGTATTGTAGCAGCCAAGAAAGTTGCTTATCAACCTCTGGGTAGAGCATTCGTACAATTTTTTCGCAATCGTTTACGCTTGGCGTATTTAAAAGTGTTTCTAGATCTCGTTTTGGGGTGTTTCGCGTCAGATCTGGATGACAAAAAACGTCGACGGTTGCGATAGATACATTCGGTCTGACGACTAAATACCATTTTTCTTCGGGATAAGCAGGAGAGAGTTTTTCACCAACACCTTCAGCAAAAGCTGCAAATCCGCGCACAAATACGGGCACGTCTGCGCCTAGTTTTAAACCTATTTCAGCCAGTTCGTCGTCAGTTAGATTCAGTTGCCATAAGTAATTCAGTGCCACTAATGCTGTAGCTGCATTCGATGAGCCCCCACCAATGCCTCCACCCATAGGCAGCACTTTCTGTAGCTCAATATGCGCGCCAAAAGGGCAGTTTGAGTAAGTTTGAAGCGCGGTTGCTGCTTTCCAAATTAAATTGTCTTGAAGAGGCACACCTTCTATCTCTGGAGAAATCGTAATATCACCAGAATGGTTCGCTTGAATGGTGAGCTCATCGCCGTGATCGACGAATTGGAATAACGTTTGTAACTCGTGGTAGCCATTCTCTGTACGGCCGTTGATATATAGAAAGAGATTCAATTTCGCTGGTGATGGCCAGCGTGTTGAAAGTTCAATCATTGGGTGATGTTCCATTTTGTGATCACTAGATTTATTTTGACATCAGCTGTGGTGAGTTTCAGCTTATTTGGCAGAGGGAGAGACTGTTCATGCCATTGAACGTCGCCATATCTTTGATATGCAATACTCCAATCATTTAAACCAATTTGTTTGTTTAACGCTTGCAGTGTATTGGTTGGAGACAGTTGGAATTTGTCGGCATCGGTCGGTAGACCTAATAGCCAGTCAGGCATGTGATCGACGGGCATCATCAACCCTGTAAGACGGTAAATCAGCTGATTAGCACTGTGAGAAGAAAGGACCTGATCATCGTAAGTTTCTACTGTGGCGCCTTGTGGGGTGATGGTGAGCTTTAATGCCGTTTGTCCGAGAATCGTTGTTAAACGCAACTGGCTTAGTGCTGAAGAATGTTTCCAGTAGAAGTTTAAATTTTGTCTTTGGTCTGGGCCAATATAACCAAGTTTCCCCGTTGCCTGAAAATCTTGGATGGTTTCGAGTCGCTGCTCATGAGCTTGCCATTCAACGCTGGTAACACTTTCAGGAACGGACGAACAACCAGCGAGCAGTAAGCTCGACAAGAAAAAAAGAATAAAGGAGCGTAACGTCATGTTTGATGGCTTATTAATCAGTTTCATCGGGAATCGCTCACAACTATAGCATTGAAAAGTCGCACTTAGGAAAACAAATCCGGCTTACCCTTTCAATAAATGCGTGCTTACAGTAAAATTCTGGACCTATTTTATAACCTATCCCAGAGATACCACGTTAGATGTCCTTGCTTGCTATTGGAATTAATCACAATACAGCGTCTGTCGACTTGCGAGAGAAGGTGGCGTTTGGTCCGGATAAACTCGGCCCTGCACTCGAGCAACTTAGAGAGCACGAAGCGGTTAACGGCAGTGTGATTGTTTCAACCTGTAACCGAACTGAGTTGTACTGCGATGTTAAGCAAGGAGCGCGAAACAAGTTGATCGATTGGCTTGCTCAATTTCATCAAGTGAGCCGCGAAGATTTAATGCCGAGTTTGTATGTTCATGAAGAACAAGCTGCAATAAAGCATTTGATGCGCGTATCGTGCGGTCTTGACTCTCTGGTGTTGGGTGAGCCTCAAATTTTGGGGCAGGTAAAGCAAGCATTTTCTGACTCGCGAGATCATCAAGCCGTCGATGCCTCGATTGATAAATTGTTTCAAAAGACGTTCTCAGTCGCCAAACGGGTAAGAACAGAGACAGATATTGGTGGTAATGCCGTGTCCGTGGCTTATGCGGCATGTACACTGGCAAAACATATTTTTGAGTCGTTATCAGATTCAACCGTGCTTTTAGTTGGTGCGGGTGAGACGATTGAATTGGTCGCGAAGCATTTAGCGTCCAACGGTTGCACAAAAATGATTGTCGCGAACCGCACTAAAGAGCGCGCGCAAGGCTTAGCGGACCAATTTGGCGCAGAAGTGATCAGTTTGAACGAAATTCCTGAACATTTGGCGAAAGCGGATATTGTGATTAGCTCAACGGCGAGCCCATTGCCTATTATTGGCAAAGGTATGGTCGAAACGGCTCTAAAGCAGCGCCGGCATCAACCTATCTTGTTGGTCGATATTGCGGTGCCGCGAGATGTGGAGTCGGAAGTCGGTGAACTGAACGACGCATATCTGTATTCTGTTGATGACTTGCAATCTATCATCGACAGCAACATTGAGCAGCGTAAAGTCGAAGCGATTCAAGCTGAAGCGATTGTTAGTGAAGAAAGCGCTGCGTTTATGACATGGTTGCGTTCACTGCAAGCCGTCGATAGTATTCGCGACTATCGCAAATCAGCCAACGAAATTCGTGAAGAGTTACTGAGCAAAAGTTTGCAATCTTTAGCGGCAGGCGCAGATCCGGAGAAAGTGCTGCGCGAGCTGAGTAATAAACTCACCAACAAACTGATTCACGCTCCAACTCGCGCATTGCAAAGTGCAGCAGAGCAAGGCGAACCAGCAAAATTAACGATTATCCGCCAAACACTTGGCTTGGATGATCTATAACTCACGCTTTTTATTAAGAAAACGACACTATGAAAGCCTCTATTCTGACTAAGCTAGAAACGCTAGTAGAACGTTACGAAGAAGTTCAACATCTTCTTGGTGATCCTGATGTAATTGGAAATCAGGACAAATTCCGTGCTCTATCAAGAGAGTACTCTCAGCTAGAAGAAGTAACCAAGTGCTTCCAAGCTTATCAACAAGCACAAGAAGATCTTGTCGCCGCTGAAGAGATGGCAAACGAAGACGACGAAGAGATGCGTGAAATGGCGCAAGAAGAAATCAAAGAAGCGAAAGCGACGATTGAGCGTCTTACTGATGAGTTACAGATTCTTCTTCTGCCAAAAGATCCGAACGATGATCGTAACTGTTTCCTAGAAATTCGTGCAGGTGCGGGTGGCGATGAAGCGGGCATTTTCGCGGGTGATCTATTCCGTATGTACAGCAAGTACGCAGAAAAGCGTGGCTGGCGCATCGAAGTCATGTCTTCAAACGAGGCTGAGCACGGTGGTTACAAAGAGATGATCGCAAAAGTGAGCGGCGACGGTGCATACGGCGTACTGAAGTTTGAGTCTGGCGGTCACCGTGTGCAACGTGTTCCTGCAACTGAATCTCAAGGCCGTGTGCATACTTCTGCTTGTACAGTAGCAGTAATGGCGGAAATCCCTGAAGCGGATCTGCCAGAAATCAAAGCAGCAGACCTGAAAATCGATACGTTCCGTGCATCTGGCGCGGGTGGTCAGCACGTTAACACCACGGATTCTGCAATCCGTATTACCCACTTACCAACGGGTACGGTAGTAGAGTGTCAGGATGAGCGTTCACAGCACAAGAACAAAGCGAAAGCAATGGCGGTTCTTGCTGCTCGTATCGTTCAAGCGGAAGAAGAGCGTCGTGCCGCAGAAGTGTCTGATACACGTCGTAACCTTCTAGGTTCTGGTGACCGTAGTGACCGTATTCGTACATACAACTACCCACAAGGTCGTGTGTCTGATCACCGTATCAACCTGACCATCTATCGTTTGAACGAAGTGATGGAAGGTGACCTACAGAGCTTGATTGATCCTGTGATTCAAGAGCACCAAGCAGACCAACTTGCGGCGCTCGCAGAGAACGGCTAATCGATGAGCCAAGTTCAATCGATTGAGCAAGCACTGAAAAGTGCGACGGCGAAACTGGCAGAAGGCGGCAAAGAGTCGCCTTCTCTCGATGCAGCTGTACTCCTTTGCCATGTCCTTGGCAAACCACGAACTTACCTGCTGACCTGGCCAGAAAAAGCGTTAGAAGCAGAGCAAAAATCTCAGTTTGACGCTCTACTTGAACGACGTTTAACTGGTGAACCCGTCGCTTATATTATTGGTGAGCGAGAGTTTTGGTCTTTACCGTTCAAAGTTTCTCCCTCTACCTTGATCCCAAGACCGGATACAGAACGTTTGGTCGAGGTTGCACTCGATAAGACCTACGAGCAAACTGGGCCTATTTTAGATCTTGGAACGGGGACGGGGGCAATTGCTATCGCACTCGCATCTGAAATGCCAAAACGTCAAGTGATGGGCGTAGATCTCAAACAAGAAGCGAAAGCACTTGCAGAGTACAATGCTGAGCAGCTAAACATCAAAAATGTGACCTTTGCTCAAGGCAGTTGGTTTGAGCCTATTACAGAAGGTACGAAGTTTGCTTTAATTGTCTCCAACCCGCCATATATTGATGAAAAAGATCCACATTTATCCCAAGGTGATGTGCGCTTTGAGCCAAAATCTGCATTAGTTGCTAAAGAGAATGGCTTAGCTGATATTCGTCATATCTCGGATCTTGCTCGTCAGTATCTTGAAGTGGGCGGTTGGCTGGCATTTGAACATGGTTATGATCAAGGTGAGGCGGTGCGTGAGATAATGCGTGGCTTTGGTTACCAACAGGTCGCTACGGAAAAAGATTATGGCGGTAACGATCGAGTAACGCTTGGTTGTCTGGCCAGTTAATCATGGAAGTCAGCAAACACTAACTAAAAAGAGAAGAAAAATGTACGTAGCTCTAAAACACATACACTTAGTGACGATCGCTCTCAGCGCGACGCTACTATCGATCCGATTCGTGTTAATGATGATGAACTCACCGAAGCGAAATAATCGCTTTTTGAAAGTGTTTCCCCACATCGTTGATACTGCATTGCTCGTGTCAGGTATCGCGCTTATTTTCATTACGGGTTTCATCCCGTTTACCGATGCCGCACCGTGGTTAACAAACAAAATCACCTGCGTACTGGCGTACATTGCGCTTGGATTCTTCTCATTGAAACTTGCGAAAAACAACCTACTGAAGATATTTGGCTTTTTCGGCGCATTAGGTTGGTTGGTCATGGCTGCAAACATTGCTGTGTCTAAGAGCCCTACGTTATTTGGATAGACGTCATGTTAGAGTTTTTTGACGAAGATTTTGACAATATACCGTTGGTGGAAGGTGCGCTTGAGCTAAACAAAGCGATTAACCCAGAAACCAAAGTACATTGGGCGAAACAAGAGTTAGAGCGTCTTTACAAAGATGCAGAAGCCACGCTTGTTCATGAAACCGATGAAGAGCAACGATTTGATGCATTCCTACGACTGTTTTTCCACGAGTGGGGATTCAAAGGCGACGAGCAGGAATACTTTATTTCGGACAACAGCTTCATCGATAAAGTGTTGGAGCGCAGAAAAGGTATTCCTGTGAGCTTAGGTTCGATTTTGTTATACCTAGGCAAAAAGCTGGGGTTCCCGTTGAAGGGAGTTACTTTCCCTACTCAGTTCCTGTTAAAAGTCGACTGGATGCATAAGAAGCCAGACTACATCAACCCATTTAATGGTGAGTATGTAGGTGAAAGGATTCTTCAAGCTTGGCTTATTGGCCAAGAAGGACCGCTAGCTCAGCTAAAGCCTGAACATTTTGAGGAAGCTGACAACCCAACAATTATTGGTCGCTGGTTGGCGTTGATTAAAAGTGCGATGTTGCGTGAAGAGCATTATACGCTGGCATTACGTTGTACAAATCTTGCTCTAACATTTGTGCCAGATGACCCATACGAAATTCGTGACCGTGGTTTTATTTTCCAACAGCTAGAGTGCCCTCAAGTAGCGGTATCAGATTTTCAGTACTTTATTGACCAATGCCCTGACGATCCGGCTTCCGAGCTACTAAAATCACAAGTTAATGTGATGAGTGAAACGCACGTCACACTTCACTAATTTTATCGATGTGCCGAACGGTGGCGTATCGTGGACAGAAAAAGAGAATCAAAATGGAACAGAAAATCGTTAATATCGGCGACATTCAGGTTGCTAACGACAAGCCATTCACCCTATTTGCAGGTATGAACGTTCTTGAGTCTCGTGATCTTGCGATGCAGATCTGTGAGCACTACGTAAAAGTAACGGAAAAACTTGGTATTCCTTACGTATTTAAGGCGTCGTTTGACAAAGCAAACCGCAGTTCTGTTCATTCATACCGTGGTCCAGGTCTGGAAGAAGGTATGAAAATCTTTCAGGAGCTGAAAGACACTTTTGGTGTAAAGATCATCACGGACGTTCACACTGAAGCGCAAGCTCAACCTGTCGCTGACGTGGTAGACGTTATTCAGCTTCCTGCATTCCTAGCTCGTCAAACTGACCTTGTTGAAGCTATGGCTAAAACAGGTGCGGTTATCAACGTGAAGAAACCTCAATTTATGAGCCCTGGTCAAGTGGGTAACATCGTTGAGAAGTTCGCAGAATGCGGTAACGACAAGATCATCCTATGTGAGCGCGGTTCTTGCCACGGTTACGATAACCTAGTTGTAGACATGCTTGGTTTTGGTGTGATGAAAAATGCTTCGAAAGGTAGCCCAATCATCTTTGACGTAACGCACTCACTACAAATGCGTGACCCATCAGGCGCAGCATCTGGCGGCCGTCGTGAGCAGACAGTTGAGCTTGCAAAAGCGGGTCTAGCGACAGGCATCGCAGGTCTATTTATCGAAGCGCACCCAAACCCAGACCAAGCGCGTTGTGATGGCCCATCTGCACTGCCTCTAGACAAGTTAGAGCCATTCTTAGCACAAATGAAATCGCTTGATGATCTGATCAAGAGCTTTGCAGATATCGATATCAAGTAAACGCCAGATGACTGGTGGTAACAAATACTATAGCCAACCGAGTGTTGGCTATTTTTTTATCTGAAAAACTGTAAATTCTCAAACTTGTTACTGATGAATTTGTTATTGCTAAACAATGCATCATAATTATTAAATCAATGTGTTAGGGTGCACGTGGTTTTCAAATAGATCGAATGCTTAAAATGTGCGTCAGTAATCCCAATAAGAAAAAGGTAAATAAATGAATCAGCGTCTGATGATCAAAACTGTTTTGAGTGCCGCTATCTTGGCCTCGTTAGCTGGGTGTGCTACGCAACCTGCACCAGAATGGAATGCCGATACAACCTATAAATTGACCGTGTTGCACACTAACGATCATCATGGTCGCTTTTGGCAAAATCGATACGGTGAATATGGCATGGCGGCGCGTAAAACGTTAATCGATGATTTGCGCGAAGAAATACAGGATGAGGGGGGCAGCGTGTTACTGCTTTCTGGTGGTGACATCAACACAGGAGTACCTGAGTCTGATTTACAAGATGCCGAGCCGGATTTTAAAGGCATGAGCAAAATTGGTTACGATGCGATGGCTCTAGGTAATCATGAGTTTGATAATCCATTGGACGTGCTATTCAAGCAGCAAGAGTGGGCAAACTTTCCGATGTTGTCTGCCAATATTTACGATAAAAATACTGGCAAGCGTTTATTCCAACCATACGCGATGTTTAACAAGCAGGGCATTAAAATTGCGGTCATTGGTCTTACAACCGAAGACACAGCGAAACTTGGCAACCCTGAGTTCATTGAACAAATTGACTTCCGTGACCCAAAAGAAGAAGCCAAGAAGTTGATTGCAGAACTGAAAGAGACAGAGTATCCAGATCTGATTTTTGCTGTCACGCATATGGGACACTATGAAAATGGTAATAGAGGCATCAATGCTCCTGGCGATGTGGCGTTAGCTCGTTATTTGAATGACGGCGATCTCGACATGATCGTTGGAGGACACTCACAAGAACCTGTGTGCATGGAAGGTCCAAACGTTATCAAAAAGAACTTTAAACCAGGTGATGAATGTCAGCCCGATAAACAAAATGGTACCTTTATTGTTCAGGCACATGAGTGGGGGAAATATGTGGGACGCGCCGATTACGAGTTTCGTAATGGCGAACTCTCGATGGTGAGCTACGATCTAATCCCTGTAAACTTGAAAAAGAAAATTAAAGTTGATGGTCAGTCGCAACGAGTCTTGATCCAAGATGAGATTAAACAAGACGAAATGATGCTTGAGTTTCTTCGTCCTTATCAAGAAAAAGGTCAGGGCAAGCTAAACGTGAAGATTGCAGAATCTAACGGTAAGCTTGAGGGTGACCGCAATGTGGTTCGTTACCAGCAAACAAACTTAGGTCGATTAATTGCAACGGCTCACATGGAACGTGCGAAAGCAGATTTTGCTGTAATGAATTCTGGTGGTGTTCGAGATTCGATTGCTGCGGGTGATATTACTTATAAAGACGTGCTCACTGTTCAGCCATTTGGCAATATGGTTTCTTACGTTGATATGACGGGTAAAGAGGTATTAGATTATCTAAATGTCGTTGCAACTAAGCCTGTTGACTCTGGTGCTTATGCACAGTTTGCCGGCATTGCGATGAGTATCAATAATGGTGAGGTAACCAATGTGTTTATTGGTAATAAGCAACTTCGCTTAGATGGTAATTACCGCTTTACAGTACCAAGCTATAATGCTGCTGGTGGAGATGGTTACCCTAAAATCGACGATCATCCAGGGTATGTAAATACAGGTTTTACCGATGCTGAAGTTTTGAAGGATTATTTAGAAACACACAGCCCTATTGATGTTAATGAGTATGCCCCTTCAGGTGAAATCACGTATTTAGTTGATACGGCGATTGATCAGTAACCCAACAGAGAAAAAGCGATTGACTCAAACTCGCTGATATCATTAACTAAAAGCGCAGATCCAATTCAGTCTGCGCTTTTTGTTTTTATGAGGAGAATCTTGATGACTCCGGCCATTAATCTTGCGAAAAAGAAAAAAATTCCACACACGATTCATCAGTATGAGCATGACCCTAGAGCCGATAGTTATGGCTTGGAGGCTGCTGAAGTACTGGGGCAGGATCCGAAAACAGTATTTAAAACCTTGCTGTTCTGCTTGAACGGGGAGCCAAAGAACCTTGCGGTTGCGATTATCCCTGTTGATCAAAAGCTGAACCTAAAACTGGCGGCGAAAGCAGCGAAGGGCAAAAAGGCCGATATGGCTGATCCGGAAATCGCCCAAAAGACCACAGGTTATGTCGTTGGTGGAATTAGCCCACTAGGGCAGAAGAAAGCCTTACCTACTTTTTTGCACGAAAGCGCAGCAGAGCAAGACAAAATCTGTGTGAGTGCTGGTAAACGTGGTTTAGAAATTGAGTTAGCCCCGAGAGATTTGCTGAGCTTAACTCGTGGTCAGTTTGCACCTCTTTGTTTGTAAACTCATGACAAATAAAAAGGACGCTCATGAGCGTCCTTTTTTGATCTTGCCTGTCAGTGAAGCGTTACTTCTTCAGACTCAATGTACCACCAGTGCGTTTAGCTGGTTTGCTTGGTTTCGCGGCATTTGGGTTCATGTAATGCTGCTTAGGCTTACTCAGTGATTGAGGCTTGTTTGCTGAATGCGTATTGCTCGATGCATCTGGTTTACGGTGCGATTTACCATGCTCGCCTTGCGGTCTGCTGCGTTCACCTTGTGATTTCGCTTTGTAATGTTCTTTAGCTGGACGTCCGCCTTCATCATCACGCTGACGACGCTTTTGTTGACCTTTTTTCGAGTTTGGTGCATGACGGAATTCATCAGCATTGTTACCGCGGAAAGTTCGTGTCTTCTGGTTACGACGAGCAGTAGAATCTTGGTTTTCTTCACGGCTATCAAACAGCTTCGCGTCGGTCGCTTTACGAATGTTGCGACCTCTAGAGTCTGTTTTTGATGCTTCTTCTGTACCTACCGAGCCTTCACACATTGCTAGGATCTCTGCCACTTCTTCGTCACTTAGATAACGCCATTTCCCATTGGGAATACCATCAAGAGAGATATTCATGATGCGTACGCGACGCAGCTTGAATACTTCATAGCCCAGCGCTTCACACATGCGACGGATCTGACGGTTAAGTCCTTGAGTGAGCACAATACGGAAAGAGAATTTAGTTTCTTTCGTTACCTTACAAGGTAGGGTGACTGTGTCGAGAATCTTAACGCCACTCGACATCTGTTTGAGAAACTCGCCTGTAATTGGCTTGTCCACGCGTACGACGTACTCTTTTTCGTGGCTGTTGCCTGCGCGAAGGATTTTGTTCACGATGTCGCCATCGTTGGTCAAAAAGATCAGACCATCAGAGGGTTTGTCTAAGCGGCCGATCGGAAAGATACGTTTTTGGTGGCCGATGAAATCAACGATGTTTCCAGGGACGTCTCTCTCAGTTGTACAGGTGATGCCTGTTGGTTTATTGAGAGCGATATAAATCGGCTTCTCTTTTGCTGCCACTGGCTTACCATCCACACAAACATCATCACCAGGTAGCACTTTTGTCCCCATTTCAGGTTTGTTGCCATTAATGGTGACACGGCCTTGCTCAATCAGTCTGTCTGCTTCACGGCGTGAGCAAAACCCCGTTTCACTGATGAATTTATTTAATCGTTTAGCGTTGTCTTGTGACATTTTTGTCTCCTAACGTTTCACAACGGCGAATGAAGCTCCCTTCCTCTAAGGGGAAGGAAGAATAAGGGCGGGCATTCTAGCATTAGGGTGAAATTTAGCCTAACCGTTTTTGGTGACGTTCGCGGGTTTCTAATTTCTTTTCCGCACTTTTTCTAAGTAGGACGTAAACGGCTCCAGTTCCACCGTGAAAGCGTTGCGCACTATGGACGCATTGGACTTCCTTTATTTGTCGTAGCCAACTGCTAACAAAGCTTTTCATCATTGCAGGTGGATTTGAGCGTTCTCCTCGACCATGGACGATAACGACGGTTCTAATGTCCATTGATAGGCATTGCTTTAAAAACGTCACGACTTCATCACGTGCTTCTTTCAATGTTTTACGGTGCAAATCCAAGCGAGCTTGGATTGGATACTTACCAAGGCGAAGTTTGCGGTAAACCCCGTCCTGTACACCATCACGTTTGAACTCAACAAAGTCCTCTGGCTTGAGCATTTCAGCGTGATCAAGTGATAGGTATTCTGGGTCATCTTCCGTTAACCAGATTGCTGCTTCGCGTTTTGCGAGCTGTGCTTCTGTTACTTGGTGTACTTTTTTGTGTTCGGTGGTGTCTTGAGTGATTGGCTTTACATCGCCCATCATCTGTTGAAATAGATCAAAATCGTCGTCGTGAGACATAGCAGTAATCTCATTAAGAACAGGGAAGAATAATAGGATTATATCAATGAGTGGTGCATTGAGATCAAATAAAAAACCGGAGTAGGCAAGTAACCGACTCCGGTGCAAAGCGTTTCTAGAGCTAAGCGAGATCTAGTGAGGAGATTTGTCGTTCATGATCTTGTATATGAAGAAACCGCCGTAAAATAACATCAGACCAATTGCCCCAAAAATTACTATCATTGACGATAGACCCACTGCATTACCAAATAGGAGATCAAGCCAAAAGTCCATACGTTTCCTCCAAGATGTTCCCGACAGGAATAAACTAAATGGCGGTGTCTTGTTGCACACTGATCTGGATCAATTATGTTGCTAAGGTTAATAAACTGTATTTTGTTGTGAGTTATCAGTCACATTTTACGTGCTAGTGTTCAGTTATTCATCAAACGAATTAAGACCTAAGGTTTTTTTGTAAAAAGCACTTGCGCCACAGTTCAGAATCCGTAATATACGCATTCGTTGACGGGGACAATTCCTCAGTTAAACATCTCGGTGAATAGCGCAGCTTGGTAGCGCATCTGGTTTGGGACCAGAGGGTCGGGGGTTCGAATCCCTCTTCACCGACCACTTTCAGAAATCCTGCTCAATGAGCAGGCTTTCGTCGTTTTAGCGGCAGCAAATTTGACTTTGATAGTAGCGAACCAAATGGGGTTCGCCTGAAGTTAGAATATGGCTCTTCATCGACACATATTGAGAAAAAGGCTCTACAGAAATGTAGAGCCTTTTTCGTATTTGGTGATATTTATTTGGAACCAGAGGATCGGGGTCTGGAATGCCAGTCCTCTGGAAGCCCAGTAGCGTCGAATCCCTACTTCACCGACCACTTTTAGAAAGCCTGCTCAATGAGCATGCTTTCGTCGTTTTTAGCGCTAGTAATTTTAGACTTCAATAGTATCGAATCAAATTGGGGTTCGCCTGATGTTCGAATGTGGCACTTCACCGACACGTATTGAGAGGAAGGCTCTACAGAAATGTAGGGCCTTTTCATTTTTTAGAGCGAGTAAATTTATTACTTGATGTCACACGAGATAGTATTGATAGGAGTTTCAGAAGTAGTGAAACAGACATAAGCGGTCTTTGGGTGATTTGGCCCAATCTTGACGTAACCCGCTTTTAAATCGTCTTCATCAAACGTTACTGAGTGAGATTTGCTTGTATTTCCATCATAGTAAACCGCTTCAAAGCCTTGGTTCATCATATGTGCAACGCGATTTCGAGTGTGGGCTGTTGAAAACGTGATGTTCGCGCAACGCATCATTGGTTTTTCGGTAATAAGAAATTGACCACTCTCTTTATCTAAAACACCGCCTTTTACTTCCGGAGTTATATCAATAGCTTGAAAAGCTTCTACGTTGCATGGCGGTTTAGCATAAGACAGCGAAGAAGTGAGCATAATTCCAATCGTGTATAGGAATAAATATTTAAATTTCATATGAGTTGTTTTGTATCCACTTAGCTTAACGGCGTTTTATAAGAAAGTTTGAATGAATTTTAAATGGTTGTATTTAAATAATTGTATTTAAATGGCATTTTTCAAACAATCACTAGATATCACAATTTGCTTGGCGCGTCTTACCCAGTGGTTTGATGTTAAACCCCCGATTTTTAAGCAGTTCAATCAGGTTATCTTTACCTACTAAATGCAAGCCACCAACAACAACGGTGTAGCGACCCGATTGTTGAGGTAGAACACTGCCAGTGTCGAGTTTTTTAGCCCAATCTCGATTACGCTCGTATAAAAAGGCTTGGTTAAACTCTTCTGTTGTATGATCGGTCAAAGAGGCTTCGACCAACATGCTACCATCACCACTCTTCCAACTCTCTATCAAGCATTGAACCAACTCTTCTCCGCCATCATATTCTTCAATTGACGAGAGGAGTATCTCTTTACCGCCTTCTGATTGACCTGCGATTAAATCGATTTGGAATTGCACGGACTCCAGTGGAATGACCGGGATTTGCTTTTTATCAGCGAGTCCTATTAAGTGCATGTCTACCCCTTTATCAGAGACATACCCCAGTTTGTTGACTAAAGCGAGTTGGATGGTGAATGCAGCCATCCAAGGTGGGGAATTTAGGAGTTGAGTTTCTGGCAAACCTAAATCTTGGGCAATTTCAATTAAGTGGCGGCGTTGCGCTCTGTCTAAAACATCTTTAGAAAGAATGGTTGTTTGTGGGTAAACCAAGCCTTCAGAATTCCTGACGTCTGCTTCAATAATCAACCCTGCGCTTTGGCTTAAATGCTGGATGACCGTTCTAGGGAGTGGGTACATCGTTTTATCCCCCACATGTACCGAGCCAATAATCATAAGTTCGGTTTCCCCTTTTTTCGCTAACCAATGCTGTGGCTCTGCATAAGAGGAAAAAGGAGTCAAAGTAACAAGTAGGGATGATATGAGCGTCAAGAGACGAAACATAGAATGGTCCTCAGATAAGATACCTTTAAACTTTATACGCAAAATAGCGTGAGGTTAAGTGCAATTTCTCCAGTGGGGTATTCGACAAAATCGTCATTTCTAAAAATATTGACGAGTTTTGACGACGAATAAATGAGAGTCACTTCACGAAAGGTAAATAGGTAATTCGCTTACTAATGGTTCACAAAATAATTAGGCGTGATCCAAATCTTACAAAATCAGTCGTAACTCATGAATATAAGTGACCTAGATCGCAGCAAACTCGTCAAAACAAGTTGTTCGATTTTGACGTGTATTGTAACTCCATGAAAATTAGGTTTTTATTGTTTTTGCTGAGTGTCATTTTTTGAGCTGGATCACTTCCTATTTCTATTTATTTTACGCTTAGAAATAACAGGTTGTATGTTGAATGTAACGGTTAGGTACCTCGCATTTGAGGGGCCGAGATTTTTATCATTGTCGTTTTGAACCACTGACTTTTTTGGGGAAGTAAGATGTTTAAACCTAGTCTGATTGCTGTTTCTGTTATCACTACATTAGCAGGTTGCTCTGCGCTGCAAAGCTCTGAACAACAAGTTGTAAATTCGTTGGCTAATAATCTTGATATTCAATACCAAGTGTTGACTAACCACGGTGCAAACGAAGGTCTTGCTTGTCAGGACTTAGGGGCTGAGTGGGCGTCTTGTAACAAGGTAAACATGACGCTGGTTAACCAAGGTGAAGCGGTTGACTCAAGAGATTGGGCTATTTACTTCCATAGCATTCGTCTGATTCTGGATGTTGAAAACGAACAGTTTAAAATCTCTCGCGTAACGGGTGATCTACACAAACTAGAACCAACAGATAAGTTTGATGGTTTTGCTGCGGGTGAAGAGGTTGTGCTTCCTCTTGTTGCTGAATACTGGCAGCTATTTGAAACTGACTTCATGCCAGGCGCTTTCGTTGCTGCACCAAATGCAGAGCCTAAGATGATCGCTTCTCTTAACACAGAAGACGTTGCATCTTTCGTGACTGGCCTTGAGGGTAACAACCTAAAACGTACGCCAGATGACAACAACGTATTTGCGAGCGCTGTGTCTCGTTTCGAGAAGAACGAAGATCTAGCAAAACAAGACGTATCAACCACGTTACTACCAACGCCAATGTCTGTTGAAGCAGGTAAAGGTACGGTAGATATCGCGGCGGGTATTGCGCTGCCTAAAGACGCATTCGATGCGGCTCAATACGCAGCAATTCAAGGTCGTGCAGAAGTGGTAGGTGTGGATGTTCGTGGTGATCTTCCTGTAAGCATCACTGTTGTTCCTGCAGACTTCACCGGTGAATTGGCAAAATCTGGTGCTTACGAAATGAGCATCAAAGGCGACGGTATTGCGATTAAAGCGTTTGACCAAGCAGGTGCTTTCTACGCAGTACAATCTATCTTTGGCCTGGTAGATAGCCAAAATGCTGATTCTCTACCACAACTGTCTATTAAAGATGCGCCGCGTTTTGATTACCGTGGTGTGATGGTGGACGTGGCTCGTAACTTCCACTCTAAAGACGCGATTCTTGCAACGCTTGACCAAATGGCCGCGTACAAGATGAACAAACTACACCTTCACCTAACGGATGATGAAGGCTGGCGTTTAGAAATCCCGGGTCTGCCAGAGCTGACTGAAGTGGGTGCTAACCGTTGTTTCGATTTGGAAGAGAAAAGCTGTTTACTGCCTCAGCTTGGCTCAGGTGCAACGACAGACAACTTTGGTTCTGGCTTCTTCAGCAAAGCAGACTACGTGGACATCTTGAAGTACGCGAAAGCGCGTAACATCGAAGTGATTCCTGAAATCGATATGCCAGCACACGCTCGTGCAGCAGTGGTATCAATGGAAGCACGTTACGACCGTCTAATGGAAGAAGGTAAAGAAGCCGAAGCGAACGAGTACCGCCTGATGGATCCTCAAGATACATCGAACGTAACGACGGTTCAGTTCTACAACAAGCAAAGCTTCATCAACCCATGTATGGAATCTTCAACTCGCTTTGTTGATAAAGTGATTTCAGAAGTAGCAGCAATGCACCAAGAAGCGGGCACACCGCTAACAACATGGCACTTTGGTGGTGACGAAGCGAAGAACATCAAGCTAGGCGCTGGTCTGCAAGACATCAACGCAGAAGACAAAGTAAGCTGGAAGGGTAACATTGATTTGTCTAAGCAAGACAAGCCATTCGCACAGTCACCACAATGTCAGACGCTAATTGCAGACGGTACGGTAAGCGATTTTGCTCATCTACCAAGCCACTTTGCAGAAGAAGTGTCGAAGATGGTGGTAGAGAAAGGCATTCCAAACTTCCAAGCTTGGCAAGATGGCCTTAAGTACAGTGAAGGTGAGAAAGCGTTCGCAACAGAAAACACACGTGTTAACTTCTGGGACGTTCTTTACTGGGGTGGCACATCATCAGTGTACGAATGGTCTAAGAAAGGTTACGACGTTATCGTTTCTAACCCAGACTACGTGTACATGGACATGCCGTACGAAGTTGACCCGAAAGAGCGTGGTTACTACTGGGCGACGCGTGCAACAGATACTCGTAAGATGTTTGGTTTTGCACCAGAGAACATGCCTCAGAACGCAGAAACCTCTGTAGACCGCGATGGTAACGGCTTCACTGGTAAAGGTGAAATCAAAGCGAAACCTTTCTATGGTCTATCAGCACAGCTGTGGTCTGAGACAGTACGTAACGACGAGCAATACGAGTACATGGTATTCCCTCGCGTACTAGCAGCCGCTGAGCGTGCATGGCACCGTGCTGATTGGGAAAACGACTACAAAGTGGGTGTTGAATACTCGCAAAACTCTAACCTAGTAGACAAAGTCGCGCTAAACCAAGACTACAACCGCTTTGCGAACGTACTTGGCCAACGCGAACTGGCTAAGCTAGAAAAAGCGGGTATCGACTACCGCCTACCTGTACCAGGCGCGAAAGTTGAAGAGGGTAAACTGGCAATGAACGTTCAGTTCCCGGGTGTGAAGCTTCAATACTCTCTAGACGGCAAGAACTGGCTAACTTACGCAGATAATGCTCGTCCAAATGTGAAAGGTGAAGTGTTTATCCGTTCTGTGTCAGCAACCGGCGAGAAAGCAAGTCGAGTGACCAGCGTGAAATAACTCGATTCTTGTAAGTTAATTTTTTGGCAAAGCCTCAACATCATGTTGGGGCTTTCTTTATTTTTTGAGGAAATTAAGCGTGATCGATGTCTAATTATTTTTCATTGATAAATAAGTTTTTGGTTGCAATGGTCAAGGTTATTGTGAACTGGATCGACTTAATCTGCTAAATATCAATAAACAACCTGTTTATGATCACACTTCTATTTTTTGAATAATTTTATAAAAATACGATAAGTGCCTGTATTTCCCATGTTTTTATCAGGGTTGTTGAGCTTCGGTTTGAACAAGATCACTTTTTAAAATGTTTTATTTTCCATCGCGAATTAATTAAAACAATATTGCGAACGCCAAGGAGGCACATTCCAAAGTTTGCGATAAAAGGGAAGAGATGCCCTCTAAAACTATCGCATAACGTGAATAAATAAAGGCAGTAATTATGAAAAACATTTTTGCACTGAGTGCTCTTTCTCTCGCTTTCGCTTCTAGCGCTTTTGCTGGTTCTTCTTACGTAACAGGTAATGTTCAATTCCACGATGATGGTCGAATTCATGGTTCGGACGTTACGTCTACACTGGAAGCTGGTCATACTTTTGATAACCAATTCGGCGGCTTTACGGTTTACACCGAATTTGATGGTATTCAGTTGGGTAAACTGGAAACAGAAAACGGTGGCGCAGGTAACACAACACCAGCAATCACTGTGGGTGGTGAGCAGTCATTTAATATTACCGATCATTTATGGGTTGCCGCGGGTTACCAACACCTGTTCTCTGCTGGCGAGAATGTACAGTACCGTCCATTGGTTAAGATCGGTTACAACTTCGATAACGGCATCTCCTTAAGTAACCGTACTCGTGCGCACATTGATGCGACAGACGCAGATGCGGATACAGATTACCGCATGGACAACCGCATCGGTTACGTGATGAATGAGGATGTGACGCTAAGCTACAACAACGTCTACATGATTGAAGCGGAAACCATGGACCACGAGCTTCGTGCAACGTGGACTCGTAAAGGTGTTCAACCTTACTTTGAGTTCCGTAGTCAAGCACACGGTGCAGAAAACGCGAGTGGTGACAGCCTAGTGAATAACGCTTTTGTATTTGGTGCCTCTTACGGCTTCTAATTTTATATTTGTCTTAACTGTCCATTAAGAAAAAGCCCAGCGGTTTATCTCGCTGGGCTTTGTTTTTATTGGTCGTTGCCTTCGTGGTGGCTATATTCGAACACTTGGCCTTTTTCGTTAAAGGCGTAAACGGTATAGCTGTCTTTTTTGTCGCCATATTCCATACCAGGGGAGCCCATTGGCATGCCTGATACTGATAGGCCTTTTGCGTTACGTGGTGGATTTTTCAAAAACGCTTTAATGTCTTCGGCTGGAATGTGACCTTCAAACAGATAGCCGTTGATCTCTGCCGTGTGGCAAGAGTAAAGCTGTTCATTCTTGATGCCTAGATCGCGTTTGATGGCGTTCATGTCATCGTGCAATTTTTCTTCGACCGTAAAGCCGTTCTCTTCCATGTGTTTTGTCCATTCTCCACAACAGCCACAGTATGGTGATTTATGGTTAATGACATCGGCTGCCAATACGTTGGCGGACACGGTCGCAAGCATTGCAAAGGTCAATAGTTTCAACTTCATAATACCCTCAAAAAGAAGTGGTTATTTTACTGAAAACAGTCGTAGTCGATTTGCATTACTAACGACAGTAATTGAAGACAGTGCCATTGCCGCTCCTGCGACAACAGGACTGAGCAAAAATCCAAACGCTGGATAAAGCACACCAGCGGCAACTGGAATACCCAACGAGTTGTAAACAAAGGCACCAAATAGGTTTTGCTTCATGTTCTTAAGTGTAGCGCGAGAGAGTTCAATCGCATGTACTACCGCCATTGGTGACGTGTTCAGGATGGTCATTTGCGAACTTTCAATGGCGACATCACTGCCGCTACCCATAGCAATACCGAGGTTGGATAACGCGAGAGCAGGGGCGTCGTTAATGCCATCCCCCACCATTGCCACGACATGTCCTTGAGATTGAAGTTGCTCAATGTGCTGAGCTTTCTCATCTGGCATTACTTGGGCAATCACTTCATCAATACCAAGTTCTTGGCCGATAGCATTGGCAACGTGTTGGTTATCGCCCGTCAGCATTACCGTTTTGATGCCTTGCGATTTTAATGCAGAGAGCGCTTGTTTCGCATCTGATTTGATCGGGTCGGCAATGGCGATCAGGCCGATCAGTTCGCCGTTCAATGCCACAGCTACCGGAGTCCACGCATTTTTTGCGCATTCATCGATGGCAGGTTTTAGTGCGCTAGTCTCGACGTTCTCTGCTTGCATAAATTGAAGCGAACCAATGAGCAGCGGTTTATCTTGATACGTCGCCCAAATGCCGCGCCCGCGAACGTTCTCAAACTTGTCTAATGAGACACCCTTTGCGTCGTGTCGTTTGGCGTAATCACATACCGCTTTTGCCAGTGGGTGCTCAGACTGACGCTCTGCCGCATACGCTAAAGCCAATAGATCTTCTTGGCTGGTGGCGTGAGTAAACACTTGCTGAACGCTAGGTTTACCTTGGGTAAGCGTGCCAGTTTTGTCGAATACAACCGTGTCGACTTTGCTTGCCAATTGAAGGGCGTCGGCGTCTTTGATCAGAATGCCGAGCTCTGCGGCTTTACCCACTCCCACCGTGACAGAAAGTGGGGTTGCTAAGCCTAGAGCGCAAGGGCATGCGATGATCAGGACGGTTGTGGTGACCACCAGCATATAACTCGCTTTTGGCTCTGGGCCAACGGCAAACCAAACGAGCGCGGCCAGTATTGCTATGCCAACAACGACAGGGACAAACACCGATGAAATCTGGTCTGCCAGTTTCGCGATGGCTGGCTTACTGCTTTGCGCTGTGCGCACCATGCGGATGATACGAGCCAGCATGGTATTTGCGCCAATGCCCGTTGCCTCAATGACTAATCCACCATCGGTATTTAATGTCCCAGCAGACACTTGAGCCTCTTGCGCTTTTAACACTGGTACTGGTTCACCAGTGAGCATCGACTCATCAATGTATGATTCACCTTGAATCACAACACCATCAACAGGCACTTTCTCGCCTGGTTTGATACGCAGTTTCATGCCTAGCGTGATTTGCTCAACCGTTATTTGTTGATCGCCTTGTTCCGTGATTACCGTAGCTTGCTGAGGTTGCAGGTTAATCAGAGCTTGCAATGAGCGTGTTGTGTTTGCTTTGGCTTTTGCTTCTATATAGTGACCAAGAGAAATTAAGCCGATGATCATTGCACTCGCTTCAAAGTACACGTGGCGTGAAGCAAGAGGGAACCAGCCTGGGAAAATCACCACAAGCATCGAATAGAACCACGCTGCGCCAGTACCGAGCGCGACTAACGTGTCCATGGTGGCGCGCTTGTGAGTAGCAGCTAACCAAGCGTTACTGAAGAAGTGTTTCCCTGCTGTGGCAAGAAGGAGTAAACATACGATACCGATCACTCCCCAAGCTAATTGGTCGTTGGTGTTGCGAATCATCATATTGCCGCCAGCAACGCCCCAAATCATTAAAGGGGCTCCGACGACAAGGCCAGCAATAGCATCCAGTTTAAAGCGTTTTTGTTGCTGACGTTGTTGCTGTGCTTGCTTTTCTTGCTGGGTTGCGGCGTCTTGTAGGATCTCTGCTTGGTAACCGGCTTGTTTTACCGATTCAACAATTGCGTTAAGGAGGTCATCAGAGTCTTGGCTTGCGAATACTAGTGCGCTTTGTTCTGCAAGGTTGACCTGTGCTTTCTCAACACCTTCCACGTTAGTAAGTGCTTTCTCTACTGAAGATACGCAACTCGCACACGTCATGCCTTGAATCAGCATTTGCAATTGAATACTCGCTGGTGGCACCTGCGTATCTTTAATATTGCTTTGCTGTTCTACCTGTTCGGTCTCTGGTGAGCTTTCGTTCTCTACTTCAACAGAATCAAGGTTGGCGGTATAGCCGAGTGTTGCTATTAAGTCGATCACTTGTTGCTCGGAGAGGAGGGTACGAATC
Organism: Vibrio sp. 1580; assembly: GCF_033340055.1. NCBI lineage: Bacteria > Pseudomonadati > Pseudomonadota > Gammaproteobacteria > Vibrionales > Vibrionaceae > Vibrio > Vibrio sp. 1580. Next base: position 26,308 of record NZ_JAWOVT010000009.1, on the reverse strand, counting down.
TCTAAGTGCGTTGTTGAAGCCTCAAAAGAAATAACGTCTTGATTAGATTCTAATAAAGATGAAAGTTTTTTGACGCAACCGCCACAGCTTAAGCCTGAAAGGTTTAGTTCGTAGTGATTTCCTGCTTGGTAACCAAGAGATTCAATCGACGAGACGAGCTCTTTAAGAGAAGACTCGGTTTTGACCTCTACTTGCGTCGGGGACAAATTGAGGATCTCCACATCGTGATTCGCATGTAAAGCATTCTCAACTTTTCTCGCACAGCCCATGCAGTTGAGCCCTGATAAAGGTATAACTAACTGATACATAATCTGCACCTCAATAGTAGTGATGCTATGAGCTTAAACCTTCCTGCAAGGGTAAGGTCAATACCCATTTGCTACTCACAACAATTTCGTCAAAATCTCTCGAATCCCACAAGTGCACGGTCATTTTACTTGCGAGTGATCTCAAGGTTTTTTCTCTTTGAATATAAAGTTCCGTTAAAACACCTAAAAGATGAATGAAGTCGCTCACGTTTTTTAGATGCTCTCAATGTCAGTTCAGTGTCAAAACGTACTTTTAACGTTTTTTATTTTTTATATTTGATTTTAACTAATTGTTTTTTATTGATTTATTTTATTTTTGATCTTCTCATTTTGAAGTCGCTCAGATTGCTGTAGGGAAAGTTTTTTAGTGCGAAAAAAGTTTGTCATATTTGCCCCGTCCAAACACTGTTTCAAGTTCCTGCCATGTCCTAGTTAGTGAATTTGAAAATGGAAAAAACTAAAAATATAGGGGTTTATAATGTCTTACCTAAAGAAAAGCCTACTTGCCACGGCAATTACCGGCATGATGTTCAGTGGTGCTGCATTTGCTGATGGTGCAAACAGTGACGCAGCAAAAGAGTTTCTAACCAAAGATTCATTTTCTTATGAAGTTTACGGAATCATCGCGATGCAGGCCGCGTACCGCGATTACGATTCTGGCAGCAAAGCAACGGACGAAGATTTGGGTGGCATGCAGCTAAACAACGAGTCTCGTATTGGTTTCCGTGGTAAAAAACAATTTGCTAACTTCGACCCTACTTTTATTTGGCAAATCGAAGGCGGTTATGTAGACCCTAGCTTTGGTGGCGAGGGCGCAGGTCTTGGTGAACGTGACACATTCGTCGGTTTTGAAAGTGCATCTTGGGGGCAAATTCGCCTGGGTCGCGTTTTGACACCTATGTACGAATTGGTTGACTGGCCAGCATCTAACCCTGGCCTCGGCGATGTATACGACTGGGGTGGTGCTATTGGTGGCGCCAAGTACCAAGACCGTCAATCAAACACTATCCGCTGGGACTCTCCAATGTTTGCTGACAAATTCTCCCTAGATATCGCAGCTGGTGCAGGTGATAAAGCAGGTCTAGGTGAAGGGGATGACTACTGGGGTGGTATCGCAGCACACTACAAAATTGGTCCTATCCAGTTAGATGCGGCATATGAAGGTAACCGTAATATCAAGATGGAAAGCCAAACGTGGGAAAACAACACGTACTTGGTAGGGGCACAAGGCTGGTTTGATAACGGGATCTCTTTCTTTGCGCAATACAAATACATGGAAGCGGACGCAAGCAATGGTGTGAGTGAAAAGCAAGATGCAATGTCTGCCGCTATCATGTACACCACGGGTGATTGGCAATACAAACTGGCTTACGCCGCTAACTTTGATCTAGAGCGTGATGGTAAGAAAATTAACGATACAGCGGACGATGTGTTATCAGCACAAGTTATGTATTTCGTAGACCCATCGGCAGTGCTGTACGTACGTGCTCGTACTCTAGACTTTGGCGACGGTGCGTCTCAATTAGATAAACCAACAGAAGCACGTTGGAAGTCTGCTGACTACGACGAGTTCTCTGTAGGTGTTGAATACTACTTCTAATTAAAGAAGCAGCTAAAAGGGCGGAAACGCCCTTTTTATCTTGATACTTATTCAAATAAGCCTTTGAAATGACTGGCCTGTAAATTTTAGAGGCTTATCTAAATTGGTATAAAGTGAGAAACCATGATGAAAAAAACAACGACACTTCTCGGACTTTGCGCAATGCTTTCGGCGCCAGCTTTTGCTGCTCAACTCACTCTGCAATCTGAATTAGTTCCTCGCGTTCTCAACGGCGAGTTCGTCTACCCTGAGTGGATATCCAAGAACAACAGCATCGAGTTAAAAGATGGGGAAAACCAATTAGCGGTAACGGTTGGACAAATCGTATTTGAAGATGGAAAGCGCCGTAAATTCGATTCGCAGCCGCTGGTATTAGAGTTTGATGCAGAAAAAGACACCGAGCTTTCTCTGACTTATCAAACATTCCGTACTATTGAAGAGGCGAGAGCCTTCGAACTCGATCCTAAAGTGGTATTGAAAGACAAAAACGGAAAAGAAGTGGCATTCTCTATGGTTCAACTTCGTAAAGGTGGTTTGCAAGGTTTTCGTGATTACGAACGAGAAGTTGCCGACTATAATAACGCAATGAATAAAGAATCGACTAAGGCAAGCATTGCGTCTTCTCCAGCGGAAACCAAAACAATCAAAGCATCGTTTAATGAATTGAGCCGTGAAGAGCAGCAAGAATTTATGCAATGGGCAATGCGTAACCTGAAGTAATTTCGTCTCGTGCTTTAACAGTAAATAGCAGGGCTGTGCCTTTTTGGTTCTGCCCTGTTTTTATTTCTGTTGTCAAACCGATTGTAGAATTGACTTACGGTGGTAAAATGTCGCCACTTTTATCCTTGACATTACAACGAGAGATCTCTCGTTGCTCATTACCCCTAAGGAACTCAAATGACGGTTAAAACTCGTTTTGCTCCTAGCCCAACTGGCTATCTACACGTTGGTGGTGCGCGTACTGCACTTTACTCTTGGCTATACGCTAAAAACCAAGGTGGTGAATTCGTTCTACGTATCGAAGATACAGACCTTGAGCGTAACTCTCAGGAAGCGGTTGATGCAATTCTTGAAGGCATGGAATGGCTAGGCTTGGAGTGGGATGAAGGTCCTTACTACCAAACTCAACGTTTTGACCGTTACAACGAAATGGTTGATAAGCTTCTTGCTGAAGACAAAGCTTACAAATGTTACGCGTCTAAAGAGCTGCTAGATGAAATCCGTGCAGAGCAAGAAGCAAATAAAGAAATGCCTCGCTACGATGCTAACCATCCAAAAATCAAAGCAGCAAACGAAGCGGCAAAAGATGGTGATCCATGTGTTATCCGTTTCCGTAACCCGAAAGAAGGCAGCGTAGTATTTGATGATCAAATCCGTGGTCGCATTGAAATCCGCAACGATCAAATGGATGACCTAATCATTCGTCGTACAGACGGTTCACCTACTTACAACTTCTGTGTAGTAGTGGATGACTGGGACATGGGTATCACTCACGTTGTTCGTGGCGAAGACCACATCAACAACACCCCTCGTCAAATCAACATCTACGAAGCACTAGGTGCGCCAGTACCTACATTTGCACACTGTGCAATGATCCTGGGTGATGACGGCGCGAAACTGTCTAAACGTCACGGCGCTGTATCAGTCATGCAATACCGCGATATGGGCTACCTGCCTGCGGCACTAAACAACTACCTAGTGCGCCTTGGTTGGTCTCATGGTGACCAAGAAATCTTCTCTCAAGAAGAGATGATCAATCTATTTAGCCTAAACGCAGTATCTAAGTCAGCGTCTGCTTTTAACACTGACAAACTGCAATGGTTGAACAACCACTACATCAAGAACTCAGATCCTGCGTACGTTGCTGAGCATCTACAATGGCATCTAGACCAACAAAAACTAGACGTAACGAATGGTCCTGCTATTACTGACGTGATCAAGCTGGTGGGTGAGCGTTGCAACACACTAGTTGAGCTAGCTGAGCAAATCCGTTACTTCTATGAAGATTTCTCTGAGTTTGAAGCGGGCGCAGCGAAGAAACACCTACGTGGCGTGGCTAAAGAGCCTCTAGAACTTGCATTAGCGAAAGTGGAAGCACTAACTGAGTGGACGACAGCGAACATCAAAGATGGCGTTATCGCAGCAGTATGTGAAGAGTTGGAAATCGGCATGGGCAAAATCGGTATGCCATTACGTGTTGCTGTAACAGGAGGCGGTCAGTCTCCTTCTGTCGATGCAGTAATGGAGCTGGTTGGAAAAGAGCGTTGTATTGCTCGCATTAAGATGGCGCTTGAGTTCATTGCTGAGCGTGAAGCAAACGCATAATTGCTTTGAACTGAACGTTCTTTTGAATAAATAGTCACAAAGCCGCGGTGAGCAACCGCGGCTTTTTTGTATCTTCAATTTAGATAACGAGAAACTTTCTCTCATATTGGTGAATGAAGAGATGGTTTCACCTGTAATTTACCTCAATATGGATAAGATTTTTTAATCCAAATATCGTTGGCATGAATAAAAAACGAGCGATTATATATCAAGTATCTGATTGATTTTTATCCATGTTCCTTAAAGTTCCATTTTGTTTGTCTCATTTTTAAGAAAAACCTTTGCTTTAGCTATGTTGTTTCAAAAAATAAAGCAAACGTTTGCGTCGTGATTGCGTGGGGATTTTTTTGCTTAAGATCACATGTTGTCGAGATTTTTGATGACAATAAATTGACAGAATTGGGATTTTTCTCGCGATTTCTTAGCGTTATAGTTCATCCCGTCAGCGATACCGAGATGGCGATATGTATCACTGAACAGGAAATGTACGTAAGTTGCTTCCATAAAAAAAATGCATGTGCATAAAAAGAAGCTGACTAAGTATCTCACTCAAGGAATGAATAAAAAGAATTGAAATACAACGTCAGTCAGACGGCGCATTTCGGCATCTAACAAAAGAACTTCTTTAGAGGAATCAATAATGAAAAAATTAGCAGCGGTAATTTCAGCGTCTCTACTTATGGCTTCAGCAGCACAAGCAGAAGTATACGTTGGTGGTAAGATGGGTAAGTCATGGATGGAAGACGCGTGTGTAGCGGGCCAGGCTTGTGACAAAGACGATTCTACTCTTGGCGCTTTTGTTGGTTACGAAATGAATAAATACTTCGCAGTAGAAGCGGGTTTCGACAACATCGGTGATTTTAACCAAACTTCTTTCGGTGGCCACGTAGAAGCAATCACTCTTGCTCCTAAATTTAGCCTACCAATCACTGAAGACATCGCACTTTACGGTAAAGTGGGTGGCGCTTACGTAATGTTTGATGGCAAAGATGATTACTCTTACCTAGGCGCGGCTGGTCTTGAATTCAACCTAAGCCAAAACGTAACAGCTCGTGCGGAATACCAAACACTGACTGACATCAGCAACGATGTAACTCGTGCGACAGGTAACACTGCAACACTAGGTGTTTCTTTCAAATTCGGCGGCAACGATGAGCCAGTAATCGTAGAAGAGCCAGTTGTTGTTGAAGAAGTGGTTGTAGAAGAAGTGGTAGAAGAGCCAGTAGTTGTAACGAAAACATTCGAAACTCAAACAATCGGCACTGGTAGCTTCGATCTAAACAGCACAACTCTAAAACCAGAGAGCGCTGCAAAACTTGATAACCTAGTTGCTTTCCTAAACGAGCACCCACAAGCGAACGTTGAAGTTGTAGGTTACACAGATACGTCTGGCCCAGCAGCTTACAACCTAAAAGTTTCTGAGAAACGCGCTGAGTCTGTTGCTAACGCACTCGTTGAAAAAGGTATTGATTCATCACGTATCCAAGCTCGTGGCGAAGGTGAAAACAACCCAATCGCTTCAAACGACACTCGTGAAGGTCGTCAACAAAACCGTCGCGTAGAAGTCGTTGTTCCAGAATTTGAATACCAAGTTCAGCAATAAGCTCCTATTCGACCGTAGTATAGAAGACTGAAGCTGAAAGCCCCAAAGAGTTCGCTCTTTGGGGCTTTTTATTTCTCTTTAAAAACTGACTGAAATGTTCAAAGTGGCCAGGTATTATTTAAGATCAATGCTGTTTAAACGCCCCATAAATGTCAGGATCTCCAAGTTATCTTTATGTGCTTCTAACAACGCTTTTTTGGTTTGCATGTAGGCGGCAAGTTTGCCGTACTTACTAATAGAGCGAACCACCGTTTTATATTTATACTCACCGTCATCATTGAACTCTCGCCACTTGGCGATGTAACACGTATCTCGGTTGTCAGGGTTTTCAAGAGTAGGGTTAGGCTTGTGAACGATTTTAGGCTCAACGCTATGTGGAAGCCTGGTCATTAGGTAAGGGTCTTTCAAAAGACGTCGCCAGAATTTGCCCCACATTTGCCGGCCTAACTCGTTTCTCAGCTTAATGGCTTTTTGTAAGCCTTTCTTTTCTCCAATACGAACAAATCCAACCGAGCGGTGTAGTACCGTATCCTCGGGGGTATGGATATGTATCTTAAAGGCTGTCTTGCCTTTAGAAATAAAGCGGTGTCCAGTGTTAGTTATTAAATTGCTCTTAGACATAGTGCTAACTAATAATTTTATTAATAGCTAAAAGGGTAAGCAAAACTCATAGATAATTAAAGTAATAAAATACAAAACTGTAAATAGGGCTTGTTGAAATGATTTCAAGGGGAAGAAGTCAGATCAGTAGAAGGCTTTATCCCGTAACCGAAACACCTGATCCGATCATATTGATTACTGGGAAGATTACCTAACACGATGTACTAGGGGGAGCAGTGCGAGGCTTGAAATTGAAGATACAAAAAAGCCTTAGCTCAAGTGGGAGCTAAGGCTATGATATGGCGCCCCCAGTAGGATTCGAACCTACGACCTGTCCCTTAGGAGGGGACTGCGCTATCCAGCTGTGCCATGGGGGCGTAATACCAATAGTTGCAGTTCATTGCACTGTTTTACTGAGTTCAAATCTAGCAATCTACCAGATCTGTATCAGCATCACGTTGAACGATTCGCTACGGTCATTGGTATAATCAAATAAGATGCGCTGCCTATGATATTCAAAAGTGAGCATATCTCAAGACTTAATGTTTGCTTTTATAGGATCTTGTTCATTACGTCGCCAATTTGAACGCTAGATGCTAAATTTGGCTGATCAATCGTCAGTTCCGCTTCGTGTTCGTATATGCGTGATACCGTTAATGTAATTTCGCTTTGCGAGACTTTGTTTCTTGGCAATCCATTTTGGTCGATAAACGACGCGGTGTGCCAAAGCTGCAATTTGTCTCCCTCTTTTACGCCGTGCATACGGCCGAGATCCATCGTTACGGTATTACCGAAGACTGCCACAACCTCTGGCAGTGTAATTTTGCAAGATAGCTCCGACTCCAGATCCAACATAATATTGCGACTAACGCGAAGCATCATCTCGCCATAGGTCGATGCCCAAAAACGTGCACTACGAGTGTCCACTTGACTCGTCTTAGCAAATGGCCAACGCGCGACCTCACGGTAGGCTTTGTTGAAGATTTCATGGCCAGTTTTACCATCAAATACTTTCATTTCTAACGCAAACTGACGATTGATGATGTCATCTTGCAATAGTTGAGATTCGACCGTTGCAGTGAGATCGGTAATGACCCCTCCAATGATGTATTGTGCGCCATTGTCTTGCGCGATCATTTGAGTGCGAGCAGGATAGTTGCTGCTTATTGAGTAGTCCGTTGTACCAACAGACACAAAGCTGCGTGAGGTTTGATCAAGTTGACGGTTCACTACGTGGCTAAAATCGTCACCAACTTGATAAATTTGTCCCATCACTGCTTGTTGTGGTGATGCGACCTCAATATTGCCGACCAGCATTGTCTTTTTGTATTGATCGGTGTGGCAACCCGTTGCCGATGGATAAATATCAACGCGGATTTTTACCTCGACTTTACCGCGACGTTTGCGTTCAGACTCCACCAAAATGTAACGGACTTCATGATTGGTAAACTGGTATTCGTTGCGACTTTCTTCTAATAGCGGCATCAAGTTGCTAATACTGCCAATATCTGCGCCCGAAAAATTGACGGCTTTGAACAGCGCGTCTTCCAACGCATGGAGCCTTGCCGTCTCTTCTGAAGAAACGATGGTGGCAACGCCTGTGACTTCATACCAAGATGCCATTACCTTAAAAGGCAGAAGCATCACTAAAGTGATTGAAAACAGACTGTTTAATATTTTTTTCATTGGTTACAACCGTTCGGGTATAAATATTGCTTTAACAAATTCAGTGAAGTTTGGTGGGTTTTTCTTCGTTAGGCAAACAAAGAAAAGCAAAGACTGTTCCAATATTCACTTTCTTGGAAAGGAATTAATAAAGAACGGTATCACCTAAGATTATCTGGAGAATCAAACCATGAAAAAGTGGCTTGTCGCTGCATCGATGATGACGCTTCTGACATCGTGCGCGTACTCACCGATTTACAATGGTAAAGAACCTTACTCGGGAAGCCAGTTCATGCTGATGGATAGTCCGCGTCATACGATGGACTTTTTCATTGAGAGCATGACAGAAGACCTGATGGTTTCTAATGTGGCAGTATCAGCGCGGACACCGATTGCGATTACCTCGTTTGTTGATCTACAAAATATGGATGCAACAAACTGGTTAGGTAACTCGGTCTCTGAAGGTTTTATCCATCAGTTTCAGCGCCGAGGGTTTAAAGTGGTTGATTTCAAAACTACGGGCTCTATTCAAGTGACGCAACAGGGCGATTTTGCTTTAAGTCGTGATTGGCAAGATTTAGCTCAAGAGCAGCAAATTCAGTATGTATTGACCGGAACGATGCTGCGCCAAGAGGGGGGAGTGCTTGTCAATGCACGCGTGGTTGGCATGCAAAGCCGTGTAGTTGTAGCGACAGCGCAAGGTTTCCTTCCGGCTGACCGTATTGGGCGTGACTTAGATACGTTAAATAGCATCCGCACACAAGATGGTGTGTTGATTCGTTCTGACCCTACCATTCGTCAGCCGTACACTGTGATTCTCCGTCCATAGGATAGAAGCATGAAGAAGTTATTATTTATTGTTGCCACACTGATATTGGTTGGGTGTCAGCCATTACAACAGATGCGTCAAGATGAAATCTTAGTGGCGGTGGGCTACGCCAGCGTCAGTGAGCAAACAGGCCGCACAGTAGAAGAAAAGCGTGTACGTGCAATGCGCGCATCAAAAATTGATGCTTATCGTGAGCTAGCAGAGCAAGTTTATGGCATGCGTGTTAGTGGACGTGCAGAGCTGCAAGACCAGCGTTTGGGTATTGAAAGCACCACTGGTGCCGTCGATGGTGTAATTCGTGGTGCAGAAGTTGTGCGTAGTTATCTTGTTGAAGACAGTTATGTGACTGAGCTGCGTCTGGATATCCGTAAGATGGATAAGCTACGTGATTATGGAGAAGTTCAGCAAGTGCCTGAGAAGCGTCAGCAAACTTTGTTTTAAACCATTTCACTAGACAGATAATCTTTTTGAGCGGCTGATTGGTAACAATGAGTCGCTTTTTTATATCTACGTGAGCGCGGGAATTGAGGGTAGGAGTGACGTTTAAGCTTTTATATTGGTGCCAAGCGTCGAGATGGTGTGGGTTTTTCCGCCCGCATTGTAGGTCATGCCAACTTTGCCATGAGTTCGCTGGAGCATGTTGTTGAGTTTATTGAAGCTCAGCTGTGCGCGACTAAGCGATTCGCCATTTACTTGGTTAACTTGTTGACAGTCGAGGACGATCGATTGGATTTGAGCAACAACCTGACTTAGGTGCTCATCTTCAGTAAGTTGATTGACGTGCGGGTGAGAGGCGATTCGCTGATCAGTTGTTCTGAGCTGATCAATGAGCGTCATCTTCTGTTTGGCAATGTTCTCAATCTCGGTAGAGACACGCGCCGTTATTGCTTGTGTTTCTTGGCGTAAAACAGCGGAAAGTGCCTTAGCATTTTCTAGCTGGAAATTAACGAGATCGACTAATGCTGCCATAAAATACTTACCTTCGGCCTAAGTCAGTTAGCTTTTGCCTTGCAATTCGTTTTCAAACTTAATCATGTTGTCAGCCAATTTTTCAGGATCGACTTTGTATGAACCGTTTGTGATAGCTTCTTTGATTGCTGCAACTTTGGCGCTGTCATATGCCGGAGAAGCTGCCATATCCTTCTGGAGTTTACTGACGGCTTTACTTTGCTGGCTGAGTGATACTGCGTCTTGTTGCGCTGGCGCCTTTTTTGATTCTGTCGTGCTGGTAGCATTGGAATCGTTACGTGCAGGTGCGCGACTTGTTGTCGTCATCATTTGCCCTGAACGTATATTATCTATACCTGCCATGTTTAACCTTTGCCTTGTATCGTAATACTGGTATCCAGACTATCGACCAGCGCAAAAATAACTTTAGTCATTTTTTGCATTTTTATTGATCAGTTTAAACACGCTACCAGTGGGTATTAAAAATTAACAGTGATTTCCGCAATGTCAGTCACTATGCCTTCTATTATACGTTGCGACTTATCATTTTTCACTCTTACTTGATCGCCAGCTGAACCATCCTGCAATGCTGTGCCTTGCGTTGTGATCGTCATGCCAGAATTCACCGCTTTGATAATGACCTTTTCATTTCGGCATACCACACAAACATCATTTCTCTCTACGACATCGCCTAAGCGAACATTACGCTTTAGCTTTGCCCCAACCACTTGATCGTAGCTAGAAAATCCATCTTTACGAAAGCGCTGTAGCTCGATCATGGAAGTGGTAACATCCGATGCGCTGACGATTTCTCCTCTCCCTAGTGTTCGTGTAGCGACGATCATTGGTACTGATACCGAGATCCTCACAGGGACATAGACTTTCCAGTCATCCGGTTGGCATTCCACTAACACATTGATGTTACTTCTCGTGCTGCTGGTGGAAGAGGCAGATGTATCTAACGGAACAGGGCAATCCGTTGCTTTTATTCTCGAGTCGATCTCTGCCGCATTAACAGATAGCTCGCCACCATCAGGCTGATCAACCGTAGCAAGAATATGTTGTTCTGCTGCTGTTTTTATTTGCTCGATCTGATTATCTGAAGCTGAATGAACAAAAAAGCTAAACATACTGAGCAAAATGCCGATAGACTTAGCGTACTTTGTAATTAGCGCTCTACATATTGTCATAGTCAATGGTGTCGAAGTGAAAGTGAAATACGCCATACTGTCTCCCTGGTATCGTGCTTGCCAGTGGTAGAGTATCATTTAAAAACAAAAAGTTTGAGATGGAGATGAGCATATGACGGGGATTCTTGACTCGGTGAATCAGCGTACGCAACTCGTCGGTCAGAACCGATTGGAATTATTGACCTTTCGACTGATGGGCCGACAGCGCTACGGCATTAACGTATTCAAAGTGAAAGAAGTACTACAGTGCCCTAAGCTGACTTCAATGCCAAATCTACACCCTCTGGTTAAAGGTATCGCTCATATCCGCGGCCATACCGTGTCCGTTATTGATTTGAGCCTGGCAATTGGTGGCCGCCCAACCACTGATTTAGATAAATGTTTTGTTGTTATTGCAGAATTTAACCGTACGATCCAAGCATTTTTGGTATCATCGGTTGAGCGTATTATCAATATGCATTGGGAAGCGATTTTGCCACCGCCAGACGGCGCAGGTAAAGCGCACTACTTGACTGCCGTTACAAACATTGACAATGAGCTGGTTGAAATCCTTGACGTTGAAAAAATCCTGGCAGAAATTGCGCCAGTTGATGAAACGATGGATTCCGCTATTGGCGAAGAAATCGCACAAGCAGAACAAGAAAAGCCTATTGTACGCCGCATACTGATTGCTGATGACTCGACGGTCGCGCGTAAACAGGTAGAGCGTGCGATTACATCCATCGGTTTTGAGGTCGTATCTGTCAAAGACGGCAAAGAAGCGTACAATAAGTTGATTGAAATGGCTCAAGAAGGCAATATCTACGATCAAATTTCGTTGGTTATTTCCGATATTGAAATGCCAGAAATGGACGGCTATACCTTAACGGCTGAAATTCGCAGACATGCCGATTTGAAAGACCTTTATGTTATCCTCCATTCTTCATTAAGTGGTGTATTCAACCAAGCTATGGTTGAGCGTGTAGGTGCCAACACCTTCATTGCGAAATTTAACCCAGATGAGTTGGGTAACGCGGTTAAATCTGCATTAACACAATAAAAGAGACATTAATGACTGCTATTACAATCAGTGATCAAGAGTATCGTGACTTTAGCCGTTTTCTAGAATCGCAATGTGGCATCGTGTTAGGTGATAGCAAGCAATACCTCGTGCGTAGCCGACTGAGTCCTTTAGTGACGAAGTTTAAGCTCGCATCGTTATCAGATTTGCTACGTGATGTTGTTACAGGGCGTAATCGAGAATTACGAGTCGCCGCTGTGGATGCGATGACGACTAACGAAACCTTGTGGTTTCGAGATACTTATCCGTTCACGGTTTTAGCTGACAAATTATTGCCAGAAGTAGCGGCAAGCAAGCGCCCAATTAAGATCTGGTCTGCTGCCAGTTCATCGGGCCAAGAACCGTATTCTATTGCAATGACGATCCTGGAAACGCAACAGCGCAAGCCGGGCTTGTTACCAAACGTGTCCATTACAGCCACAGATATTTCGGCAAGTATGCTCGAGATGTGTCGTGCAGGGGTGTACGACAACTTGGCTTTGGGTCGCGGGCTTTCACCAGAACGTCGTCGCACCTTCTTTGAAAATGCGGACGGTGGTCGCATGAAAGTCAAAGATAACGTCAAGCGTTTGGTGAACTTTCGTCCACAAAACCTGATGGACAGTTACGCACTGATGGGTAAGTTCGACATCATTTTCTGTCGTAACGTATTGATTTACTTTTCTCCAGAAATGAAATCTAAAGTGCTTAACCAAATGGCGAGCAGTTTAAACCCTGGTGGTTACTTGCTGTTAGGGGCATCAGAGTCGCTAACTGGTCTGACTGATAAATTTGAAATGGTGCGCTGTAATCCGGGCATCATTTACAAGCTTAAATAGCGGTATCTCTTCATTGATAGAAAAGCCTGACTTCGTGTCAGGCTTTTTTGTTTGTTACCTTTCTGCGCCGAGCGCTTCATGTATCACTCAATTAGTTGAAGCGCGTTTTTGCCTTGTGCCCTCAACACGGTGTATCTTTATTAAGTGAGCAAAGTGATACGACATGACATTCCAGTTACTTTGGCTCACTTATTGCTATTTCAATTCACGGTAACCACTAGGTTGGTGTAATGCTTTAGGTTTTGGCATGCTAATTGCTTTTTGGTTATCAATCACGGTCAGTTCTTAATTGTAGAGGCAAACATGGCTATATCTTTTGACAATGCACTAGGCATCCACCAGCACACGGTGGGCGTACGTGAGCGCAATGCAGAGGTGATTTCCACCAACATCGCACAAGCAAACACGCCTGGTTACAAAGCAAGAGGTTTAGACTTTGCGAAGGAATTGCAAGCGGCAACATCTGGGGCAAGCATTGGTCTTAGTCGCACAGATGGTCGGCATATTCCTGCCACTACAACGTTGGTTGGGGACAAGTTATATCGTCTTCCTACGCAACCAGATACGGGAGATGGCAACACGGTAGACTTGGATTTAGAGCGTAACTTGTTTATGCAAAACCAAATCAGACACCAAGCATCACTCGACTTTCTAGGCAGCAAATTCAAGAACTTAACCAAAGCAATCAAAGGGGAATAATTTAGATGAGCTTATTTAACGTTTTCAATGTGACAGGTTCCGCAATGAGCGCTGAATCCGTTCGTCTGAATACTACCTCAAGCAACTTGGCGAACGCCGACAGTGTCAGCAGCTCTGCGAAAGACACTTACAAAGCGCGTCATGCCGTGTTTGGTGCAGAGTTAAGTAACGCCATGCGTGGCGGTGATACGGTGCCAGTGAAAGTGATGGGTATTGTAGAAAGTGATAAACCGCTGAGTGCGGAGTACAACCCAGACCATCCCCTTGCAAACGAAGAAGGCTACATTTACAAGCCTAACGTCAATGTAATGGAAGAAATGGCAAACATGATCTCAGCTTCTCGTGCATACCAAACTAATGTACAGGTCGCTGATTCTAGTAAACAAATGCTGCTGCGTACGCTGCAGATGGGTCAATAAGGATAAGGGGGTAGCGTATGGCCGGAATTAACAACGTTGGTCAAAGCGGCTTGTCCTATATCGACCAGCTTAAAAGTCTACAAGAGAGTAACAAGAAAGCGGAAGAGAGCACGGGTAAGCAGGACCTAAAACAGGAAGACTTCTTATCATTGCTCACGAAGCAACTGTCTCAGCAAGACCCTTTTAAGCCGGTAAGTAATGACCAGATGATTGCGCAAATGGCTTCATTTGCGACCGTTGATGGCATTGGCAAGATGAACACTCAGTTTGAGAGTTTGAATTCGTCAATGACATCAAATCAAGCGTTACAAGCTTCCTCTTTGGTAGGGCGTGACGTATTGGTCCCAGGAGCAGCAGGTGTGAAGCAGGACGACGCACCAATGGCGGCAATGGTTAAGCTTTCACAATCTATCGATAATCTGTTTGTTCGTGTAGAGGATGAAGCTGGCCAACTGGTTCGTACCTTTGAGGTAGGGGCGAAACCAGCCGGCGACACGCGTGTGCTTTGGGACGGTAAAGATGAAAGCGGAAATCAACTGCCAGCTGGCAAATACAAAGTGAAAGCGTCTGGCTTAGTTGAGGGGGAGTCGCAAGAGTTCCCAGTATCGACGTATGCCAACGTAAACAGCGTATTGCTTGGCAAAGGTGACGGAAACGTATTACTCAATCTGGCTGGTTTTGAATCGCCAGTTCGACTTGCAGAAGTATTGGAAGTCGGCAAAGCGTAGTCATAGCTCGCTAGATTAGGAGATTTTGGAATGTCATATGTATCTTTAAGCGGTTTGTCCGCCGCCCAACTGGATTTGAACACCACCAGTAACAACATTGCGAACGCCAACACTTACGGCTTTAAAGAGTCCCGTGCTGAGTTTGCTGATGTTTACTCTAACTCTTTATTTACTAACGCAAAAACCACGCCGGGTGGTGGTGCGCAAGCAAGCCAAGTGGCGCAGCAGTTCCATGAAGGCTCAAGCATTTACACCAACAACCCAATGGATTTGCGTGTTTCGGGTACAGGTTTCTTCGCCGTGGCGAAGGAGCGTCTGACTCCACAACAGAATGAACTGACACGTAATGGTGCATTTCACTTAAATAAAGAAAACTACATGGTGACCGCGAACGATGAGTTCTTATTAGGTTACCAAGTGGACCCAAGTTCTGGTGAGGTTTCTTCATACGAGCCACAACCCATCAATATTCCTGCTGAATTTGGTAAGCCAAAACAAACAGCAAACATTGAAGTGGGTGTGAACTTGCCAGCGAACGGCGATTTGAAAGATCCAACGCAGTTTGATTTTTCAGACCCAGATACATACAACCGTTCAACCTCTTCGACAATTTATGACTCGATGGGTCAGTCTTACAAGCTAACGACGTATTACTTGAAAGATCAGACTCAGCCAAATACATGGAACACTTACTACACCGTGACAGATAAAGAAGGTGAAAAGCCTTTAAATGTTGCGGCTGGTGATGCGCAAACGCCAACAGGTCATGTGGGGCATACCATGAAGTTCAACAACGATGGTACGTTGGCGAGCTTGAACAATGGTCAGCCAATCACTTCTGTGGCTCTGGGCGATCCGGCGACGAACACGACACCAGTCGATATGAATGGTGCCGATCCTGCGCAGACGCTTAACTTCGGCTTAGGCTCAGCAACACAGTTTGCGGCTCCGTTCGAACTGACTAAGTTTGACGAAGACGGTGCAACGACGGGCTTCCTAACCAAAGTTGACTTCGATGAAAACGGCAGCGTATTGGGAACTTACTCAAACGGTGAAAACGTTACATTGGGTCGTGTTGCTCTCGTACGTGTTCCAAACGAGCAAGGTCTGGATAAGAAAGGCGGCACTCAATGGGATTCAACGCAGTTCTCTGGTGACAAGATCTGGGGTGAATCAAATAAAGGCTCTTTCGGCACCATCAATAACGGTATGCTGGAACAGTCAAACATTGATATGACGCAGGAGTTGGTGGACCTGATCTCTGCTCAGCGTAACTTCCAAGCAAACTCACGTTCGCTCGAAGTACACAACCAACTACAACAGAATATCTTACAGATCCGCTAGAGCACTAGCTGGGTCATTCGATACTCTGCTTGAGTAAGCAATGGCGTGTGATTGCTTCTTAGTAATTACCGCTTTGTTCACTTTCATCATGACATTCATCTGATGCTTAGCCTGAATACACCTCACTCAGGCTAAGCATGCTTTGATCTACGATTTGCCGCTGTTGCCGCCGTATGGATCAAAACCTTGCCTCTCGTTACAGTTTTCTGCCCCTATTGACCTCTTTTAATTGTTGATTGTTAATTCAAAGTATTGATTGATAAGCCTATTTTTGTTTTGGCATAACTATTGCTTTTACTCCGTGTACAGAGAGATTTTTTGGAGTAATTTATGGATCGCGCACTGTTTCTCGCAATGAGTGGCGCCAAGCAAAATATGCAGGCACTACAATTGCGCGCTAATAACTTGGCTAACGTAAGCACGACCGGATTTCGGGCTGATTTAGCACAGGCTCGCTCAATGCAGGCTTATGGTGAAGGCCATCCTTCACGTGTGTTCAGCATGACAGAGCGTCCAGGGCATAACTTTGCTCAAGGTAGCGTGATTACAACAGGGCGTGATCTGGATGTGACGATTGAAGGCAGCGGTTGGATATCGGTACTCGATCACACAGGGAAAGAAGGGTTGACCCGTAACGGCAACCTAAAAGTCGATCAAAATGGCATGCTTACCAACGCAAGTGGTCATTTGGTGCTGGGTGAAAACGACGCGCCGATTACTTTGCCTATTCCTCTCTCCAAAATTGAAATCGGTCGGGATGGCACCATCTCTGTACTTCCTCAAGGTGCCCCGGCAGAAGAATTCCAAGCGGTTGATCGCATTAAGCTTGTTAAGCCTAATGATCAAAGCTTGTTTAAAGACACCAATGGCTTATTTCGCCATAAAACTCCAAACCAACCTTACGAAGCAGACGCGACTGTTAGCCTCCAGACGGGAGCGATAGAAGGCAGTAACGTGAATGCCGTAGGTGAAATGACCGCATTGATTGACTTACAACGTCAGTTTGAAATGCAAGTCAAGATGATGAGCACAGCTGAAGAAATGGATAAATCTTCAGATTCACTGCTTCGTATGAGTTAACAGAGTTAGAGGTTCACTATGCATCCAGCACTATGGGTAAGTAAAACAGGTCTAGACGCCCAACAAACCAACATTGCCACGATTTCGAACAACTTGGCGAACGCCTCTACTGTCGGCTACAAAAAGAGCCGTGCAGTATTCGAAGATCTGTTCTATCAGAACATCAACCAGCCTGGCGGCCAGTCATCTCAGAACACGGAACTGCCAAGTGGCTTGATGCTAGGTGCGGGTTCTAAAGTGGTTGCGACGCAAAAAGTGCACACGCACGGCAATGCACAGACAACGACCAACGCACTGGACATGATGGTGGAAGGCGACGGCTTTTTTCAAGTGACATTGCCGGACGGCAACATCGGTTATACCCGTAACGGTCAGTTCACGCTAAATGGTGAAGGCACGTTAGTCACGTCGGGTTCTGGCTACCCTGTAGAGCCTGAAATTGTGATTCCAGAAGATGCGATTTCTATTACTGTCGGTACGGATGGTGAAGTGTCGGTTCGCGTCCGAGGGCAGCAAGACAACCAAGTCGTTGGTCAGTTAACCATTACAGATTTTGTTAACCCGGGTGGCCTAGAGCCAATTGGTCAGAACCTTTACTTACCAACGGGTGCCAGTGGCGATCCACAAGAGGGTGTTCCAGGTTTGGACGGTTTGGGTGAAATTCGTCAATCCATGCTGGAAGCGTCCAACGTGAATGTAACGGAAGAGTTGGTCAACATGATCGAAGCCCAGCGCGTTTACGAAATGAACTCAAAAGTGATCTCGTCAGTCGATAAAATGATGAGCTTCGTTAACCAGCAATTGTAACGATTAAGAGCAAGATTTGAGGAGCTCACGATGAAACGTATTTGCCTACTCGCTTTGATTGCTACGATGTCGGGATGTGCCATGTTGGAACCGATTGAAACGGATGAAGTGACACAAGCAACCACTGTGGTCGACGCAGTAGAAGGCGATAAATCGAAAGAAGAGAGCAGCGGTATTGTAGATACTTTACGTGGTAGAAGTGATCCGGTTGCTGGCGACCCTGCTTGGGCTCCAATTCATCCGAAAAACAAGCCTGAGCATTACGCTGCTGCAACAGGTTCGTTGTTTAGCGCCGAGCACATTACCGACCTATACGACGATTCTAAACCACGTGGTATTGGCGACATTATTACCGTAACACTGGATGAGACAACCAGTGCGACGAAAAGCGCAAATGCCGATTTATCGAAAACCAATGAAGCGCAAATGGACCCGCTTCAAGTGGGCGGAGAAGAGCTGCAAATTGGCGGAAAATATAATTTCTCTTATGACTTAAACAACTCCAACTCATTTGCAGGTGACTCTTCTGCAAAGCAGAGCAACAGCATCAGTGGTTACATCACTGTTGAGGTGATCGAAGTACTGGCAAACGGCAACCTCGTGATCCGCGGTGAGAAGTGGATGACGCTAAATACGGGTGATGAGTACATACGTTTAAGTGGCACTATTCGTCCGGATGATATTAATTTCGACAACACCATTGCATCAAATCGCGTTTCTAACGCAAGAATTCAGTACTCTGGCACTGGTTTGCAACAAGATATGCAAGAGCCAGGCTTCTTGGCACGATTCTTTAATGTAGCGCTATAACACGCCGTGCTGACGGCAATTTGACTGCAAGAGATAAGTAAGCATGAAAAAACTCCTTTTAGTACTGATGAGCGTTGCTCTGTTTTCTACCGTAGCCCAAGCCGCACGTATCAAAGACGTCGCGCAAGTGGCAGGTGTACGAAGCAACCAACTCGTGGGTTATGGTTTGGTTTCAGGCTTACCTGGTACGGGTGAAGCGAACCCGTTTACAGAGCAAAGTTTCGCCGCCATGCTGCAAAACTTCGGCATTCAGATGCCGCCGGGCACAAAGCCAAAAATTAAAAACGTTGCCGCAGTCATGGTTACGGCCGAATTGCCGCCTTTCTCTAAACCGGGTCAGCAAGTGGACGTGACTGTCTCTTCCATCGGAAGTGCTAAAAGTTTGCGTGGTGGCACCTTGCTGCAAACGTTCCTCAAAGGTCTCGACGGTCAAGTTTACGCGGTTGCTCAAGGTAACTTAGTAGTGAGCGGCTTCAGTGCTGAAGGCGCTGACGGTTCTAAAATCGTAGGTAACAATCCAACCGTTGGTCTTATCTCTAGTGGTGCGACAGTAGAGCGAGAAATTCCAAACCCATTTGGTCGTGGTGATTACATCACGTTCAACTTGCTTGAGTCAGACTTCACAACGGCTCAACGTATGGCGGATGCTGTAAACAACTTCCTTGGCCCACAAATGGCGAGCGCTGTTGACGCGACATCAGTGCGCGTGCGTGCTCCTCGTGACGTCAGCCAGCGTGTTGCGTTCTTATCGGCAATCGAAAACCTAGAGTTCGACCCAGCAGATGGTGCAGCCAAAATCATCGTTAACTCACGAACGGGCACCATCGTAGTTGGTAAGCATGTGCGTCTTAAACCTGCAGCAGTAACGCATGGCGGCATGACGGTTGCGATCAAAGAAAACCTGAATGTTAGCCAACCTAACGGCTTTTCTGGTGGGCAAACCGTTGTCGTACCAGACTCGGATATCGAAGTCAGCGAAGAGCAGGGCAAGATGTTTAAGTTTGAGCCAGGCTTAACGTTGGATGACTTGGTCCGTGCAGTGAATCAAGTCGGCGCAGCGCCGTCGGATTTGATGGCTATCTTGCAAGCATTGAAACAAGCTGGTGCCATTGAAGGCCAGTTGATCATCATTTAATGGTTAGGAGGTAGGTATAATGAACAATCCTAACGACATTGGTTTTATTCATGACATCAGTTCGCTGGATACCTTGCGTCAAAAAGCAGTGAAGGAAGGTAAAGATGGCGAGCAAGAAGCACTGCGTGCAGCAGCTCGTCAGTTCGAATCTATTTTCACCTCCATGATGTTGAAATCCATGCGAGAAGCCAATGAGGGCTTTGAGTCCAACATGATGAACAGCCAAAACGAGAAGTTCTATCGACAAATGTTGGATGAACAGATGGCGAGTGAATTGAGTTCGTCTGGTTCAATGGGACTGGCCGATATGATTGTTAAGCAATTAACGGCTGGGCAAGGGAACGACAAAAAAGAAACGGCTATGCGTGATGCGGCAAACAATGCTGCGGAATATCGTCGTGTTGACCCGAAAAAAGCGCGCGAGATTGAACAGCGCTTGATTGAGTCTGGTCAGCTATCTCGACCAAGCAATGAACCCACTCGATTCGATTCACCAGAATCCTTTGTTAACTCGATGAAGCCATACGCGGAGAAAGCTGCGAAAGCCTTAGGTGTCGAGCCATCTCTGCTACTTGCGCAAGCCGCTTTGGAAACGGGGTGGGGACAAAAGGTCGTGAAGAACGCGCGTGGCAGCAGCAACAACTTATTTAATATCAAAGCAGATCGAAGCTGGCAGGGTGACAAAGTGACGACTCAAACTTTAGAGTTCCACGATAACACGCCAGTGAAAGAGACGGCAGCGTTTCGCTCCTACTCAAGTTACGAAGACAGCTTTAATGACTTTGTACGATTTTTGAATGACAACCCACGTTACGAGACAGCATTGCAGAAACGCGGGAATTCAGAGTTGTTTATTCGCGGTATCCACAGTGCGGGTTACGCGACCGATCCGAATTACGCAGATAAAGTCCTGCAGGTGAAGGATAAAATCGAAAGTATGTAATGTCTCTGCGACAATTTATGACGTTCTCGAAGGCTTGCCATAGTGCAAGCCTTCACTTTATCTGAACATCTACGCCTTTCTATCACTTGGCACATCTTTTGCTTTTAATGTGTCTAGGTGATCGGTTTTGCCGATTTATATTTCGTTTTCGGGGGCATGTATGGCGTCAGATCTTCTGAATGTAGGTACTCAAAGTGTGCTTACTGCTCAGAGACAATTAAACACCACTGGTCATAACATTTCTAATGTTAATACAGAGGGTTATAGCCGTCAGTCTGTTATCCAAGGTACGAATGATCCGCGCATGTTTGGTGGTTCTACCTACGGCATGGGTGTGCATGTGGAAAATGTTCGCCGCTCGTGGGATCAGTTTGCCGTGAATGAACTGAACCTGTCGTCGACTAACAATGCCAACAAAACGGATACCCAAGACAATCTTGATATGCTCTCTAGCATGTTGAGTTCAGTGGCATCGAAGAAAATTCCCGAGAACCTGAATGAGTGGTTCGATGCGGTAAAAACCATGGCAGATACCCCGAACGATTTAGGGGCACGAAAAGTGGTATTGGAAAAGGCGAAAATCTTCTCTGATACATTAAATGATTTCCACGAAACCGTGCGAATGCAATCTGATGTCACCAATAAAAAATTGGATATGGGCATTGAGCGCGTTAACCAACTTGCGTTGGAAATTCGCGATATTCATCGACTGATGATGCGTACTCCCGGTCCACATAATGACCTGATGGATCAGCATGAAAAGCTAGTTACTGAGCTGTCAGAGTACACCAAAGTTACCGTAACCCCACGCAAAAATGCGGAAGGGTTTAATGTTCATATCGGCAATGGACACACTCTTGTTTCTGGCACGGAAGCAAGCCAGCTCAAAATGATCGATGGCTATCCGGATGTTCATCAAAGACGCTTAGCAATGGTGGAAGGGGATGGCATTAAAGCGATCAAGTCTGACGACATGGATGGCAAAATCGGCGCTTTGCTTGAAATGCGCGACAAACACATTCCACAACTGCAAGATGAAATGGGCCGTTTAGCGACGGGTTTCTCCTACAAAATTAATCAGCTGCAATCTCAAGGTCTGGATCTTAACGGTAAGATAGGTAAAGACGTATTTACCGACGTGAACTCTGAGCTGGTGGCAAAATCTCGAGTTTTTGCTGCGCCTGACTCTCAAGCTGATGTTGCGGTTTACATTGATGATATTTCAGCGATCAAAGGTGGTGAATATTCGCTACGTTATGATGGCGACCAGTATAGCGTGACAACACCGAAAGGTGAGCAAATGTCGTTGAACATTGATCAATCAGATTCTTCGTTTGTTCTGGATGGTATGAAAGTGCAAATCGGTGAAGGTCTTGCCGCTGGTGAGCGCGTATTATTGCGCCCAACACGAAGTGGCGCAGCCATCATCAAGATGGAAACCAATGATGCAAAAGCCATTGCCGCGCAAAGTTATGAAGCTTCAACCACTTTTGCTCAAGGTAACGCCAAGTTCAAAATTCGTGAGGCGGGGGATGTTAAAGAGTTTGAGGTCACCGTACAACCAGCCGACGAGAAACATGATAAGCCATGGTTAAAGATCACGGACAACAAAGGCAATTTGCTATCGGACAAATACTCATACCCGCTAGACAAAGATAACCCGATGATTGAAATCTCAGTGCCGAAAAGTCATCCGCTGTATAAAAATGGCGATGCGACTGTATTTGAGCTGAGCGAAGGTGCGCTGATGAATGACAAGTTCACCGCAAACTTGGTGCCTTCTGAAGGTGGTAACGGCAACTTGAGAAAAATGCAGAAGATCCAAACAGACAAGATGATGGATGGAAAATCCAGTACCTTGATCGATGTTTATCATAACCTCAATACTGAAGTTGGACTGAAGTCTTCTACAGCAAACCGTTTAGCCTCCGTCGCTCGTTTAGAGCATGAAGCGGCGCAAGAGCGCGTTGCTTCTATTTCTGGTGTTAACCTCGATGAAGAAGCGGCCAACATGATGAAGTTTCAACAAGCGTACATGGCTTCATCACGTGTGATGCAAGCGGCGAACGATACCTTCAATACCATTTTACAACTGAGGTAAGGAGAAGAGATAAGTGCTAACCCGAATTTCTAGTTTCCATAACTATCAGTCCGTACAAAATGATCTGCGTCGTCAAGAGAATAAGGTTCACCACAACCAAGAGCAGCTTGCTTCAGGGAAAAAGTTACTGAAACCTAGTGACGACCCCCTCGCTGCGCATTACATCCAAAACATTAGTCAGCAACAAGAACAGCTACAACAATATCTTAGCTCGATAGTGTTGGTGCGTAATCGTCTAGAAAACCACGAAGTTAATATCGCCAATGCGGAGAATTTTGCCGACGAGTCGAAGCGCTTAACGATGGAGATGATTAACGGTGCCTTTTCTGCTGAAGACCGACAAGCAAAGAAGCGTGAGCTAGAAGAGATTGCGAACAACTTCCTTAACTTGGTGAACTCGCAAGATGAATCTGGTAACTACGTGTTTGCTGGCACTAAGCCAAAAAGCCAACCATTTTATCGCGATAAAGATGGTAGCGTGCAATACGCTGGGGACGATTATCAGCGCAAAATGAAAGTTTCTAGCATGCTTGAGATGCCAATGAACGATCCTGGCAGCAAGCTGTTTATGGAGATACCAAACCCATTTGGCGATTATCAGCCGAATTACGATCTACAAAACGGTTCTGAGTTGCTATTAAACAGAGCCACTAACGTTGATACGAAGGATGATGCGGCGTATCGCGTGACATTTGTCGATATGAATAACGGCAAATTTGGTTACCAATTAGAGCGTAACGGCAAAGTAGTGGATGCCGATGAGTTTTCTCCAGAGAAAGGGATTGAATACAAAGGCCTGAAAGTGCACGTAAAAGGCCAAATTACGCCTGGTGACAGCATTGAGATCGAAAAGCGGGCAGAGTTCAGCATTTTCGATACCTTCAAGGATGCAATGGCATGGTCAGACAAATCGGTTTCGGATACGTCGGCGACCGCCAAATTGCACCAAATGACAGAAGAATTCCACGCTGCTTTTATCCATTTGAATAAAGCGCGTACAGATGCCGGTGCTCGATTGAGTACGCTGGATATCCAAGAGCAAAATCATGAAGACTTTAATTTGTCTCTCGCAAAAGCGAAGAGCAACTTTGAGGACTTGGATTACTCTAAAGCCGTGATCGAGTTCAGTGAAAACTCGCGAGCGTTACAGGCATCGCAACAAGCATTCGGTAAGACCAAAGATCTAACGTTGTTTAACTACATCTAGTACGGCACTCATACACATTGTCTGATTTTGATGCCTTATGTGCAAAGCCTTAAGCGCGATAAGTCGGCGTAACCTGAGAGTCTGAGATGTCATGCGGCACGATTTTACCCAAAGCGGCAATGAGGCGGGAGGCAAGTCGGGCGGCAACAGGGCAGCGTTCAATACCCTTGGGCTAAGATGAGTCTGACAAACCTGAAATAGCTTAATGATAAAGCTAACTTATTGTTTATTTGATTCTTTTAAAAGCAGTTAAATAATTTACGCAAGTTGGCACACAAATTGTATTGAAAATATCAGAACAGATTTAGAGATTCTAAACCCTGCGTTTAAGGCAGATTTAGCAAGTAACTTTTACGGTCAGTGCTTATCCAAATGAGAGTAAAGCTGGCCGCTTCGCAAAAGCTTGCGAACTCAACAGGAGAGCAAAATGGCTGTAACAGTTAGTACTAACGTCTCCGCGATGACCGCGCAGCGTTACCTAAACAAAGCGACTGATGAATTAAACACGTCGATGGAGCGCTTATCTTCAGGACATAAGATTAACAGTGCAAAAGATGATGCGGCAGGTCTACAGATCTCTAACCGCTTAACTGCACAGTCTCGTGGCCTAGATGTCGCAATGCGTAACGCGAACGATGGTATCTCGATTGCACAAACCGCTGAAGGTGCGATGAATGAGGCAACCTCTGTCATGCAACGAATGCGTGACCTTGCGATTCAATCATCGAACGGTACTAACTCTCCAGCTGAGCGTCAGGCGATCAACGAAGAGTCAATGGCATTGATTGACGAGCTAAACCGTATTGCAGAAACCACTTCATTTGGTGGTCGTCGTCTATTGAACGGCTCATTCGGTGAAGCAGCATTCCAGATTGGTGCGAGCTCAGGAGAAGCCATGATCATGGGACTCACCAGCATTCGTGCGGACGATACTCGCATGGGCGGTGTGACCTTCTTATCTGAAAATGGTAAAGATAAAAACTGGAGCGTTGACCCAGCTAAATCTGACTTGAAGATCACGCTACCAGGTATGGGTGAAGACGAAGACGGCAATGTTGATGATCTAGAAATCAACATTAATGCCAAAGCGGGCGACGACATCGAAGAGCTTGCCACTTACATTAATGGTCAGTCTGATATGATTAATGCGTCTGTAAGTGAAGATGGCAAGTTGCAAGTTTTTGTCGCGCATCCAAACGTTCAGGGCGAGATTTCCATTTCTGGTGGATTAGCATCTGAGCTTGGCCTGAGTGATGAACCTATCAGAACGTCAGTACAAGATATTGATATGACCACGGTACAAGGTTCTCAAAACGCGATTTCTGTGCTGGATTCGGCACTGAAATACGTAGACTCGCAACGTGCAGACTTAGGTGCGAAGCAAAACCGTTTGAGTCACAGCATCAACAACTTGGCGAATATCCAAGAAAACGTTGACGCATCGAACAGCCGAATTAAAGATACAGATTTTGCGAAAGAAACCACGCAAATGACCAAAGCACAAATTTTGCAACAGGCAGGTACATCGATTCTTGCTCAAGCGAAACAGTTGCCAAACTCTGCAATGTCACTATTGCAGTAGTTTACTTAGCCTGTACTCAATACATTCAGACGTGGATGGGAATGCAGGCTTTTGGCAAGCAGCTTTACAATAGAATGAGCGGCTCTCTCATCTCTCACCTGCCAATCATTTTCAATGTAAAGTTGCACTCGGTATGCCGGAAATGTGTTCATTTCTCTTGATCTCCACATAGGCTCTGGCGACCAACCTAGCCCCAGTTCTCTCAAAGGAAAAGGGGCTTTTTCTTTTCTAATTTTCACGTCTATCGTCTGCGAACTTACCTTTAATTGTTTCCTTTTGCTGGTTTTCTATACAATTTAGCCCTCTCGGCTCGATTTGTGGAAACTTGAGCACTTTTTCTTACTTTTCTTCAATTTTATTAGCTAAATCTCGCAATGTTATTTTTTTAAACTTTTTTCTAAAGCTTCTGAATTTGGTGTCGTTAATAGAGGTAACTTTGAGAGAACTACTTGGTTTTCCGAGACGTCGGAAACCGCTACACCGGAAAATCAATTGGAGAAATCACCA